>JBKJRE010000444.1:0-3088 GCA_046594775.1 Rhizobiaceae bacterium
GAACGACGCCAAGCGCGCCGTTGCCATCGCCTTGCGCAACCGCTGGCGTCGCCAGCAGCTGGAAGGCGTCATGCGCGAGGAGGTGATGCCGAAGAACATCCTGATGATCGGACCCACCGGCGTCGGCAAGACAGAGATTTCGCGCCGCCTGGCGCGGCTTGCGGGCGCGCCGTTCATCAAGGTCGAGGCGACGAAGTTCACCGAGGTCGGCTATGTCGGCCGCGACGTCGAGCAGATCATCCGCGATCTGGTCGAGGTCGCCATCGGGCTTACCCGCGACAAGATGCGCGAAGACGTCAAGGCGCGCGCCCACATTAACGCCGAGGAGCGCGTGCTGGAGGCGCTGGTCGGCAAGACCGCGAGCCCCGCGACCCGCGATTCCTTCCGCAAGAAACTGCGCGACGGCGACCTCGACGACAAGGAAATCGAGGTCGAGGTGACCGACACCGGCACAGGCGGCATGCCCGGCTTCGACATTCCGGGCATGCCCGGCGGCAATATCGGCGTGCTCAACATCAACGACATGCTGCAGAAGGCGATGGGCGGCGCCAAGACCAAGACGCGCAAGACCACCGTCAAGGAATCCTACGGCGTGCTGATCAACGACGAGTCCGACAAGCTGCTCGACCAGGACGAGGTCGTGCGCCAGGCGCTGGAATCGACGGAAAATGACGGCATCGTCTTTCTCGACGAGATCGACAAGATCGCGGTGCGCAACGGCACGATGGGCGCCGGCGTGTCGCGCGAGGGCGTGCAACGCGATCTGCTGCCGCTGGTCGAGGGCACCACGGTCGCCACCAAATACGGGCCGGTCAAGACCGATCACATACTGTTCATCGCGTCCGGCGCCTTCCACATTGCCAAGCCGTCCGACCTTTTGCCCGAGTTGCAGGGACGGCTGCCGATCCGCGTCGAGCTTCGGGCGCTCGAGAAGGACGACTTCGTCCGCATCCTGACCGAGCCCGAAGCCAGCCTGATCAAGCAGTATATCGCCCTGATGAAGACCGAAGGCGTGGAGCTGGACTTTACCGAGGGCGCCATCGATTCGCTGGCCCAGATTGCCGTCGACCTCAACGCCAGCGTCGAGAATATCGGCGCGCGGAGGCTGCAGACGGTGATGGAGCGGGTGCTCGACGACATTTCGTTCGAAGCGCCCGACAAAAGCGGCACCGCGCTTTCCGTCGATGCCGGCTATGTCGAGAAGCATGTCGGCGATCTGGCGCGCAACACCGATCTGTCGCGGTTCATCCTCTAAATTCCGGCCGTGTGTTGCCAAATGGAAGCAGTCGGCGGCCTTGCGCCGCCGCCGCCCCATCGGGGCTCGACTTGCGCCCCTGCATTACCTAGTTTGCGCGGCATCGGCTCGGGGTTGCGGCAGCGAATGAACAGACAGGCATTTTTCGCAGCGTTTCTGATTTTGTGCTGGGGCATCTTTGGTGCGTACGCGGCGACCCTCGTTCCGCCGGGCAACCGCTCCGCCGAGCAGCCGGACGTTCCCGGCGCTTCCTCCAAACGCACCAGCGCCGGCAATACAACCTTCGAGGCCAAGTACCGCAAGGTCTATGCGCTGCTCAAGAATGACAGGCCGCTGCGCGCCAAGATCAGCGCCGCCGCCCGCGCCTACGGCATCAGCCCCATGCATATCGTCGGGGCCATCGTCGGCGAGCATACCTACAATGTCGACGCCTATGACCGGCTCCAGACCTACTATGTGAAGGCCGTCGCCTATCTCAAGAGCGGCCTGAACTTTCGCTTTGACGGCGAGGACGTGAGCGATTTCGTCAACCGGCCGCAATTTTCTGAATGTCAGAAAATTTCCGGCAGCTACGAGATCTGGTCCTGCCGCGAGAAGGTCTGGAATCGCGACTTCCGAGGCAAGACGGTGAACGGCACGGCGTTTCCCAACGATCGCTTCAGCGCAACCTTCTTCCAGCCCTTCTATGCGGGCCAGACTTTCGGCCTCGGCCAGCTCAACCCGCTGACGGCGCTGCAGATGAGCGATCTGGTGAACCGCGTGTCGGGCCTGCCGCAGCTTGACGCCGGCCAGCCCAATCAGGTCTATGAAACCATCATGGATCCGGACTTGACGCTGCCCTATGTCGCGGCGACGCTGAAAAAATCTATCGACGCCTACAGGGACATCGCCGGCTTCGACATCTCCCAAAATCCCGGAATCACCGCCACGCTCTACAATCTCGGCAATCCCGAAGCCCGCGCCCGCGCGCTGCGCATCGAAAACCAGAAGCGCCAGGCCCAGGGGCTGGCCGTACGGCTTCCCGAAGAGAACTACTACGGCTGGCTGGTCAACGAAAAGCTACCGGAACTCAGCACGCTGTTCTAGGCCGGCGCGGGTTCGCGCAATGCAGCGCGTCAATCGTCGAAGCGTCCCGGCGCCGGCCGGACCGAACTGCGGAGAAAAGCCAGCACCTCGCCAAGTTCCTGCTCGCCCATATCAGCGATCTTGTCGGCCAGCAGATTGGCGAGTTCGGTCGCCGCTGGCGACAGGCCCGACGTGTCGATGACGACGCGCGGATGGGAATTCTCGGCCAACCGCTGAACTTCCTCGGCATCGTCCCAGATGATGTTGAAATAGCCGATGATCTTCTGGGTGAAGGCCCATGTCGGGCTGCCGCGCCGGCCATGTTCAAGGGCCGACAGATAGGCGGCGCTGACGTCAAGCGCAGACGCCATCTCCTTCTGGCTAACGCCCTTGCGCCGCCGTAGCTCGCGGACTTTCTGGCCGAAAGGCGTCATCTCAGCCCGGGCCCTGCCGACGCAGCCTCACATAGAGCGCGCCACTGCCGCCATGATTGCGCGCCGCATGGTCGTGGGTGGACACTAGAATGCGGAAGGGAGGCGTCGCAAGCCAGGCGGGCACCAGGCGACGCAGGATGCCGTCGCCACCCGAGGACGACCCCTTGCCGGTAATCACCAGCACGTAGCGCACGCCGCCGGCATGGGCGCGCTGCAGGAACGAATAGAGCAGCCAATAAGCCTCGTCCTGGCTCATGCCGTGCAGGTCGACCCGACCCTCGATCGGTACGCTGCCCTTGGCCAGCTTGTCGAGCGTCGGCCTGTCGATGACGTG
>JBKJRE010000515.1:0-12970 GCA_046594775.1 Rhizobiaceae bacterium
ACGCTACGCCACAAGAAGCCATCGTCATCAACGAGGCCAGATGCCTTGCTGGCCTTTGTGAGCGGTCGCCAGCGATAGTATTGCTTTTCCGATGTCAGCGTTACGTGCAGTCCCAGATCCAGTGACGGATCATCCGCTCCCGCTTCGGCTATCTCAAGGAACCAGGGACAGGGCACCATGACCGAGCCGGAATCCACGACCCCCATCCGCTTCAGTTCGAGGAAAGCAACGTTGGCGCCATGGCACATGCCGACATCGTCAATGTTGATGACTGCGAACGGCGTCTCTTTATCCCAGGGTTCGGTCGTCATCAGATTTATTCCTCGACGGTAAATCCAGCGCTTTCCGCGAAAGACTTCAGATTGCGGTAGCCCATTGTTGCGTATGTCAGCGGATCCGCCTTTGCCGGATCCTGCTCCGCCTCGACGACCAGCCATCCGGCATAGCCGCCGTCGGCAAGGATTTTCAGCAGCGTGGCATAGTCCTGCGCGCCATCGCCGGGGACCGTGAAGATGCCTTCCATCACGGCACCCATGAAGCTCATGTCCTCGGCCCTGGCACGACGCAGGACCTCGGGTCGTACGTCCTTGCAGTGGACATGCACCACGCGTTTCACATGGCGTTGCAGCAACGCCTTCGGGTCGCCGCCCGAGAAAGCACAGTGGCCGGTGTCGTAAAGAAGGCCGAAGGCTCCCCCGGTAGCCGCCATCAGCCGATCGATCTCCCGATCAGTCTCGATGATCGTTCCCATGTGATGGTGAAAGGCCATGGCGACGCCAAAATCGGCGAAGCGCTCGGACAGGCCTGTGATCTTCTTGCCATAAGCTTGCCATTCGTCGTCGGCGAGCGTCGGCCGCTGCGAGATCGGATCGTGGATCGCGCCATGGCGGCCACGCGAGGTGTCGGCATAGACGACATGCCGGGCGCCGCAATCCTTCAGCAACGTCAGATGCGGAAGGATGGCGTCAAACTCTTCGTCAACGGATCTTTCGAGGATGCGACCGTCGTACCACCCTGAAGCCAGGTCCAACCCGTAACTGTCCAGCAGCGAACGCAGAATTACACTTTGCCTCGGGAATTTGCCGCCAAGCTCCGTGCCGGCAAAACCGGCCACCCTGGTTTCCGTCAGGCACGTCTCGAGCGAAGTGTCGCCGCCCAGTTCGGACACGTCATCATTGCTCCAGGTGATGGGATTGATGCCGATTTTGACCGCCATCGTTTAATCCGCTCCCTCTGGCTTGCGACTAGCTGATGCATCGATCGTACCCCGCTCTGTGACCATCGGGAGTTCCAGTTTTCGAGAATCTTGAGGAACCAGTTTGATGTTCTTGACATGTCAGCTAGCGTTAGCGCGTCCGTTTTCTGCACCGGTGAGCCATGACCGAGACACCTCCTATCCGCGAAGCTTTCCCGCTTGACATGCTGTCGGTCGATCGCGGCAGCACCGAGCCCATCCAGAGACAGCTCTACCGCTCGCTCGCCTTCATGATACGCGACGGGACTTTTCCCGCCGGGCTGCAGCTTCCGTCCACCCGGGCGCTTGCCCAGGATCTGGAGCTGGGCCGTAATACGGTCATCGGCGCCTACGACCAGCTCATCGCGGAAGGCTATCTGCACAATCGACCAGGCGCGCGGCCCCTAGTTGTCGATCTGCCCAGCGAGGCATCGCGGACCCAGGCAATTCGCAGTTCATCCCAAACGCCGACAATTTCTGTTCGGGGTGAAGATCTGCTCCGGCAACCTTTCCATCATGGTGTACCGGGACGAGTGGCGTTCCATCCGGGAATTCCCGACGCTCACAGTTTTCCGTTTCAGGTTTGGGGCAAGCTTCTCGCCAAGCGCGCGAGTTTCGGCGGCCAGAACCTTTTCGGGACCTACCACGTCACCGGACTGCCCGAGCTCAAGGAAGCAATTGCCGGATATCTTGCCGTGGCTCGCGGCGTTCGCTGCGCCCCGGAACAGATTGTCATCACCACAGGCGCGCAGGCCGCCTTCGATCTGCTGGCGCGCCTGCTGCTCGATCCGGGCGACCCGGTGTGGATGGAAGAGCCAGGCTATTATGCAGCGCAGGCGGCGTTCACCGTAGCCGGCGGCCTGGTGATGCCACTGAGTGTGGACCAGTCGGGATGGGATCTTACCCTGCCGCCGCGCCAGCCACGGCTCATCTATGTGACGCCCGCATGCCAGCACCCGCTTGGAATAACGATGCGCATGGACCAGCGCATGCGGCTTCTCAACACTGCCGACGACATGAATGCCTGGGTCATCGAGGACGATTTCGATGGCGAATATCGTCTGCAGGGGAGACCCGTGCCAGCCATTCAACGCATGGATCGGTCAGACCGGGTTATTTACGTCGGCACGTTCGCCAAGCTCCTCTTTCCAGCCTTGCGCATCGGTTTCATGGTCGTACCGACCAATCTGTGCGGACGTATTCCCCATGCGCTGTCGACAACGGGCCAGTTCGCCCCTCTGGTGCTACAGGCCGCCCTTGCCGACTTCATCATGGAGGGACACATGAGCAGGCACCTGAAGCGGATGCGGCGAATCTACTCCGCGAGAAGACAGAGCTTTACCGAGATCTGTTCCGAACGCCTGCCCGATTTCCTTACCCTGATACCTCCCGAGGCTGGCATCCAGATGGTCGCGCTCTTGCGGCGAGACCTTGATGATCTGGAAGTCCAGGCGGAGGCCAACCGTCTGGGCATAAACGTCTCGCCGCTATCCAAATACTATCGCGCAAAGGCCGGGAACCAAGGACTGGTCCTGGGATATGCGGCCTGCAACCCTCAACAAACCGAGCAAGGCATCCTCAGGCTTGAACAGGCTCTCAGATCATCTGCAAGAGACTCTTCATCCCGATTGTCTAGGAGTTGCCTGATCGGCTGATCTGGGGTTAATGCGGTGATTTACATCAGGTCGTGCAGCGGCCTTGCTCGATAGGGAGCGGCCACGTTCGCCGAATGCTCCCGATAGCGGACCGTCAGCTTCCGTGAAGAGTTTCGGGCGCCGGCAGGCGTACGAAAGTCCACCGGCCCAAAACGCGACATTTAGAGATGGCTCTGGTGCTGACAGTTCTTGCCGCCGCCGACTCCGCATTGACGACTGGACTTCAACCCCAAAGTAAGCATTGGTTATTTCGCGGCCGGGCGGTGAGTTTGCTGCCCGCGCAATTTCAGCCCGCCTGAGAGCGGGTTTGTCCCAGTACAGAATGGCCGGACCTGAACTGGAGACGAACGATGGCAAACAAACTCAGCAACACCCAAGTACCGGACAACGTTGTTGGAGCGGATGACAAAGGCACCCCCGATCAGGTGGTTCCTGTCAAGACCCGCGACGCCGGGGCGGCGGCCAGGAACAGGCCGGAGCCGACTGAGCGAAAGAAGAAGGCGTCCCGGCGCTCGGAGCCGGCGGCCAGATCGGCTACGTTAAAGATCACCAAGGCGGAGTTGATCCTCAAAAAGCTGCGCACGGCGAAGGGCGCCAGCATCGAGATGTTGATTGCCGAGACGGGCTGGCAGGCACATTCGGTCCGCGGCTTTCTTTCGGCGGTCGTGAGGAAAAAGCTCGCGCTCAATCTGTTGAGCGAGAGCGGCAAGGACGGCGTGCGCCGATACCGCATCGACAGCGATGCGAAGTTGGCGTGACGCCATGTCAAACAGGCTGCTGGTTGATCAGGAGGTCGCCGCGCTCGGCGACCTCTCTCGCGAAGAACTCGCCGAACGATGGACAAAGGTTTATGGCCACGCGCCACCGAAGGGCCTGCAACGCGACTTTCTGCTGCGTGCCGCTGCATGGCACGTTCAGGTGAGCAAGCTCCGCAGCTTGTCCCCAAGTGCGCGTGGGATGCTTCGCACGACCACAGCCCAGATGAAGAAGCATTTCGCAGAGCACGCGGGCGAAAGCGCTGCTGAACCGGATGCCCCGGCCTCCCCGGAGAACACACCTCGCAAGCAGTTCTCGCCTGGCACACGCTTGGTCCGCGACTGGAACGGACGTAGTCATGTGGTCGATGTGCTGGAGGAGGGGTTTGCCTTCGAAGGCAGATTGCATAAGTCGCTGACGGCAATCGCCCGACAGATCACAGGCGCACACTGGTCAGGCCCGAGGTTCTTTGGGCTATGAGCACTCACCAGAAGAAGTTCCGCTGCGCAGTTTATACTCGCAAGTCGACCGAAGAGGGGCTCGACCAGGAGTTCAACTCCCTGGATGCACAGCGTGAGGCCTGCGTTGCCTTCATCGCATCGCAGGCCGGGATGGGTTGGCGACTCATAGCCGATCACTATGATGACGGCGGCATCTCAGGCGGCACGATGGAGCGGCCGGCGCTAAAACGCCTGCTGCAGGATATCTGCGACAGGAAGGTCGACGTGGTCGTCGTCTACAAGATCGACCGCCTGACCCGCTCGCTGATGGACTTTTCCAAGATCGTCGAAGTCTTCGATGCCAACGACGTCTCCTTCGTCTCGGTGACGCAGCAGTTCAACACCACCACCTCGATGGGCAGATTGACGCTGAACGTACTTCTCTCCTTTGCCCAGTTCGAACGCGAGGTCACGGCGGAGCGAATTCGCGACAAGATCGCAGCCTCTCGCAAGAAGGGAATCTGGATGGGTGGTACAGTCCCGATGGGCTACCGGGCCGTCGACAGGAGGCTGCTGGTCGATCGTGACGCCGCCATCAAAGTCCGCGAAATCTTTAATCGCTATCTCGAATTGAAGTCGGTGCCCCTCCTGGCCGACGAACTGAACGACCAGGGCAATGAAGATCAGGTTTCGTCAGCATGCCTTCGGCAAAGTCGACCCGCGTTCACGCGCGGCAAACTCTATTACCTGCTCTCGAACGTCGTTTACATCGGCAAGGCTAGGCACAAGGACCGCATCTATGATGGCGAACACGAAGCCATCATCGATGACGAGACCTTTGCCGCGACTGGGGCACTTTTGACAGCTCAGACACCAAATCGCAGGAATGGCGCAGGAGCACAGAGCCAGCATTTTCTTACTGGCCTGCTCATCGACGAGACCGGCGACCGACTTAGCCCTGTGTTCACTGTAGAGGATGGCAAGCGTTACCGGTACTACATCTCCAATAGGCTGGAGACCACCACGGACAAGGACCCTTCCGGCTGGCGGCTCCCCGCGGAAGAACTAGAGCGGACGGTCCTCCACCAACTGGACGCGGTACTTCGGGACAAGGTCAATCTGTCGGAATGGGCTGGCATCTTTGTGCCCACAATCCCGGTTCAAGCCGCCATCGCCAGGGCAGGGGCGATCCGCGATGCACTCAAGTCCTCATCGCCAGAGCAAAGACATTCGCTGCGGAGTCTGGTTCGCGCCATACACATCAAGCCGGGCGAAATGGTCTTTGTGATCGATGCGCATTCCGTGATTAGCGAGTCAGGCGGCGTGGGCTCTGATCAGGCCGAGCAACGCGAACATGACCCAGTCACAATCTCAGTGCCGATGACGCTGAGGCGGAGGGGCGCCGAGGCAAAGCTTGTTCTTGAGGGCCATTCCCTGGGCAGGAAACGTGATGATGGTCTCGTTGAAGCGGTGGCAAAGGCTCATGTCATGCTAGGCATGCTGACTGACGGCTCGGGACGCACTATTGCCGACGTGGCGAACAACGTCGGTATCCACGTTGCAGACGCAAGCCGCATCCTTCCGCTCGCCTTCCTGGCACCGAAGATCACCGACGCGATCCTGCGCGGTCGCCAGCCGGTCGAACTTACAGCTCGCGCCTTGATGCGGGACGAGCTGCCCCACCTCTGGGCTGATCAGCTGCAGCAGCTCGGCATTTAAAAGCGCTTGAACGGTCGTTCTACGGCCCTTCACGACCATCGGCGCCGAAATCTATTGGACACGCTCACCCGCCAGGAGAGACGATCCGGCGAATTGGCCGAAATCCCGACGTACGACCGCGTCTCTCTCCCAAGAATATAGCCAAAGGGGTCGCTAAACGCCTGAAAACCCGACGTCTTTCCGACACTGAGCGGGAGACCGTGAAGTCGACGGACTGAGTGGTGATCCCGACAGGAATCGAACCTGTGACCTACAGATTAGGAATCTGCCGCTCTATCCTACTGAGCTACGGGACCAGCCGATGAGACACATAAAGGTTTCTGGGTGCTTCGCCAACCACTTCCAGCGGCAAAAATTAGGTCCTCGGCAGTAGGCAAAACGGAATCCGGCGCGCCCAACTCAACCTGTGCTCGGGCGACACGGCGTGCCGGGATCTAAGCGGCAAGCGCCGTTTCCGCGAGCTTAACCCAATAGCTGACGCCGTGCGGGATGGCCTCGTCGTTGAAATCGTAGGCCGGGTGGTGAAGGTTCGACGTGTCGCCATTGCCGATGAAGACGAAGGCTCCCGGCCTTGCCTCAAGCATGTAGGAAAAATCCTCGCCCCCCATGACGGGGGGCATCGCCCGGTGAACCTGGGTTTCTCCGGCAACCGTGGCGGCGACGTCGCTGGCGAATGCCGTTTCTTCCGGGTGATTGAACGTTACCGGATAGTTCGGTGAATAGGCGAGCGTCACGTTTGCCCCGCCAGCCTCGCCAATTCCGTTGCAAATCGCCTGCATGCGGTCGCGCGCCAACGCGGCGACTTCCTGCTTGAGGGAGCGCACGGTGCCGGCAAGTTCTGCCTCCTCGGGGATCACATTGTAGGCCTGGCCACCATGGAACTTGGTGACCGAGACAACCACCGAATCCACCGGGTCGACGCTGCGCGAGGCGATGGTTTGCAAGGCACTCACGATCTGGCTGCCGATGACGATCGGATCCACCGTGGTGTTGGGCATGGCAGCATGGCCCCCCCGACCCTTGACGGTGATCCTGAACTCGGCCGTCGCAGCCATGATCGGGCCGGGCCTGGTGGCGAACTGGCCGACGGGCAGGCCCGGCAGATTGTGCATGCCGAACACCTGCTGGATCGCAAACCGTTCCATCATGCCGTCCTTGACCATTTCCCTGCCGCCGCCGCCGCCTTCTTCTGCAGGCTGGAAAATTACCGCAACCGAGCCGGCAAAATTGCGTGTTTCGGCAAGGTATTTCGCGGCGCCAAGCAGCATCGCCGTGTGCCCGTCATGCCCGCATGCATGCATCTTGCCGGAAACCGTGGAGGCGTAAGGCTTGCCGGTAGTCTCGTGAATCGGCAGCGCGTCCATGTCGGCGCGCAGCCCGACAGTGCGGCCGGCACCCAGACTGCCTTTGATGATGCCGACGACCCCGGTTCTGCCGAGGCCCGTAACAACCTCGTCGCAGCCGAACTCCCTGAGCTTGCCGGCCACGAATTCCGCGGTCTTGAAGACGTCGTATCCCAGTTCCGGGGTCTGGTGGATATGGCGGCGCCAACCAGTGATGTCATCCTGCATTTCGGCGGCTCGGTTGAGAATCGGCATGTGGATTTCCTGCAAGTTGAGGTCCGGCGCGGTTGCCCAGGCCCGGGCTTTTTGCCATCTTGGCGTCACATAGGCTAGATAGCACGAAAATGCGACACGGTGCTGCCCCAGTGCGGTCCGTGGAGCATTTCATCGATATTGATCTCCGCAATCCGATCTTAGGCGGGACGACAAGCAGAGGCGGTTACATGCGACGCATCTACCAGTTCATTTTCGCGGTGTCGCTGCTGCTTTTGCCGCCCTTGTCGAGCGCGGGCGCAGGTCCGTCGATTCTTTTCGACGCCAAGACCGGGCAGGTGATCGAGAGCGACCACCCGTTCGATCGCTGGTATCCGGCATCGCTTACCAAGCTGATGACGACATATGTCGCATTCCGCGCCGTGCAATCGGGAGAAGTCAGCTTTCTTTCGCCCATCCGCATGACACGTGAGGCGGCAAATCAGCCGCCGAGCAAGATGGGCTACGCGCCGGGCACGGTGATGACGCTCGACATCGCGCTGAAGATTATCATGGTCAAGTCAGCCAATGACGTATCGGCCGCCATTGGCGACAGTCTCGCCGGTTCGGCTGCCGGCTTCGCGGAACGCATGAACGCTGAATCCAAGCGGCTCGGCATGACTGGATCGCATTGGGTCAACGCGCATGGTCTGCATGATGACGAGCAGTACACGACAGCGCGCGACCTGGCGATCCTGTCTTCCGCGCTGCGGACGGAGTTTCCGCAGTATGCGGACTATTTCTCGATCGAAGGTCTGCGTTTCGGCGACCAGGTCATTCCAAGCCATAACCGCATTGTCGGAACCTTCGATGGCGCAGACGGCATGAAGACCGGATACACGTGCCCTGCGGGCTACAATCTCGTTGCTTCGGCGACGAGAGCGGGTCGGACGCTGATGGCGATCGTGCTTGGGGCGACATCGGTCAAGGCGCGAACTCAGCAAGCCGCGCGGATGCTCGAGTCGGGATTTTCGACGGCCAATGCCGGCGCCATGACGCTGGCCGCGCTAACGCCGAGTGGACCGAACCTGACCGTGCCGACCAACATGCGCGATGATCTGTGCACCAAGGCAGGCAGTGAAAAGCTTCGCAAGAAGGAGCGGGAACTTCTCGCCAAGATGAAAAAGGAAGGAACGCTTGAGCCGCCGGTCGAGCTTGCAAAACGCACGTCGCGCGAACTTGTGCCGATTATTCTCGGCGGCGCCACCGGGCCGGTTCCGCCGTCAGTGGCTGCCGCCTTTGCCGAGGAAAAGGCGATCGCCGCCGCCGAAGCGGCGAAATTCGCCAGGCTGGAGGTGCTGCTCTATCGTGAAGACATGATGATTGCGAGAGGTCTTGCCTCGCTACCGGCCGACGAGGCGGAGCTTGCCCGGGGCGAAGACGGCGTTCCCTTGCCGACCTGGCGCCCGGATCAACCACCACCCGTAGGAACCGAACCCGTTGCAATGCAGGGCAATGCGGCCGACGCAGGCTAGGCTGATGAGCAGTTTTCCCATTCCTGTCTCTGTGCTGACCGGGTTTCTCGGCGCTGGCAAGACCACTCTCCTCAATCGCCTGCTGAAGGATCCCGCACTTGCGGACACGGCGGTCATCATCAACGAATTGGGCGATGTGTCGATCGACCATCTTCTGGTTGAGCAATCTTCCGACGGGATCATTCAGCTTTCTGACGGCTGCCTATGCTGTACGGTACGCGGAGAACTTGTCGACACACTGGCCGACCTTGTCGACCGTTTGCAGACTGGCCGCATTTCGGCATTGCGGCGTGTGATCATCGAGACCACAGGGCTTGCCGATCCAGCGCCGGTGCTGCAGTCGATCATGGGACACCCGGCGCTGGTTCAGACATTCCGCCTGGATGGCGTCATTGCCCTTGTCGATGCCGTCAATGGTGAGGGCACGCTCAGCAAATACATCGAGGCGGTGAAACAGGTTGCGGTCGCCGACCGCATCGTTCTGGCCAAAACCGACCTGTGTAGCGACCCTGAACAGATACATGCCTTGCGCGAGCGGCTAAGAGAGATCAATCCGTCGGCACCGCTTGTCGATTCGAAAGACCATGCAGCAGGGTACGCATCGCTTTTCGAATGCGGCCTCTACGACCCTGCCACCAAGACTGCGGACGTGCGGCGTTGGCTCGGGGCAGAGGTCACACACGCCCACCATCAGCCAGGCGGACATGCTCACGGCCATCACCATGACGGAAGAATAAAAACCTTCACGCTTGTGCATGAAGGGCAGCTTCAATTCTCGACAATCGAGATGTTTCTGGACCTTCTCCGCTCGGTGCACGGAGACAAACTGTTGCGAATGAAGGGTGTGATCGAAGTTGCCGAAGATCCCCTCCATCCGCTTGTTATCCATGGTGTGCAGTCGATCCTGCACCCACCTGCCCGCCTGCCGGCATGGCCGGATGGGGCGCGCGGTACGCGGCTGGTATTGATTACGCTCGACATGCCAGAAGAGTATGTGCGGCGGCTGTTTGCCGGCATCACAGGCACGCCATCGACGGACACGCCCGATCGGGCCGCGATCAAAGACAATCCCTTGGCGATAGCGGGATTTCACTGAGCGCAAAAAGAAAGCCGGCCTTGCGGCCGGCTTTAGTCTGTCGCGACGGGCACATCGGGGGGGGGGATAATAGCCCGTCAGCTCCGATATAACTCGCTTGCGTGAGAATTGTTCCTGGATCGTTGGAGTGTTTTGCGCTGAGGCTTGAGAATGTCAAAACCCGCCGACCCCCTGACCCGGCCAACTCTACAGTTCAGCTGCCAAATATGTTGACGATACGCTTGCGGGCATTCCCAAGCAGACCAAGTCCTTCTTGAGGCGTCTCGGCGGCCCGCTCTTGAGCGGGGACGCCGCCTGTGGAAACCGGTTCGGATGGCGCGGCCTCGGCGAGCTCACCGGCCTTTTCCTGTTCAGCCTTCGCCAGCGCCTGAGCCTTCTTTTCCTCGGCGTCCTTTTTCTTTTGTGCCTCGGCGGCATCGATCGCGGCCTGACGCTTGCCTGCCGGCGAATCGATCCGGCCCATGCGCGACGAAACCGTAACGGTTCCATCGACGCTCATCGCCGGCGGTTCGAGCGGCACTCGTTCGCCCTTGGCGCGCTTCTGGGTCCATTCCGCAACCAGTGCGGCCTCCTTGAGGCCACCGATCGTCGGTCTTGGCGGCAGCGCTGTCTTTGAAACCGCGGCAGAAAATGCGGCGTCGTATTTCGACTGGTAGGACTGGTATGCGCTTGCCACTGCGTCAGGCTGGCTTGAGGGCGGACATGCCGCGGTGGCGTTGAATGCGGCTCCGCCCTCGGGAATACGGTTGAAGACGTAGCGCTTCTCGCAAACGTCGACCTTGGGAGGAACCTTTGTAATCTCGAACTGGTCGTACCCTTCCTTCAGCATCCTCCAGAACTCGAAATTCGGATCATTGCGGTAGCGCACCATATTGGCGGCAGTCATGCGGAACGGGAAAGCCTGAATCTGGAACTCCGTCTGACCGCCGCGGAATGCGTCGCGGCCGAAAGCGTAGATCTGTTCGATCTGCGCATCGGTCATTGAGTAGCAGCCGGCGGATGAGCAGGCGCCATGCACCATCAAATTGGCGCCGGAGCGCCCGTTTGCCCGATCGTAGGCATTTGGATAACCCATGTTGAATGAAAGATGATAACTGGATTTCGGGTTCATCTGGGCCGGACGCACCGTGTAGAAACCTTCCGGGGCCTGACGGTCGCCCTCTATAAATTTCGGCCCCAGTTCACCGGACCATTTGCAGATATCATAGGTTGCAATTACGTCGTAGCGGCCGTTTGTCTTCTGCTTCCATATTTCAAGCTTGCCTTCTTCCTTGAAAATCCGGGCCATGACCGGCGAGTTGCGGCTCATGCCTTTTGACTTCATGGCGGTCAGGATTTTCTCCGGCAGCTGCTTCTCCGCTTTTGCGTTAACGCCTACGTCGTCGAAGCTCGCGCCAGTACAGCCGGCCAGCGCAACGGTGAAGATAAGCAAGACAGCACGGAGCATCATTGAAATCATTGGTCGGGCAGCGTCTTCAGGGTTCGCCCAGCGCATGCGGGGCAGCGCCGGAATGCTTCACAATACTGGGGGAAAGGATAGGATGGTTAACCTTGAAAATTGGTTACCGCTTCCACCGCCCCCTTTAATCCCTACCCAATGAGCGTCAAGGCGCGGCAATTTTATGGCATAGGCTCCAAATGCGCCACAATCCGGTTGGTCAGAGCGAACGGCCGATACCAAGATATTTTTCGCGACGCTCTTCTCGAAAGTCGGCATTGGATTTGCTGAAGTCACCCAGCGTCCTGGCGATGAGGTCACCTGTATCCTTGAAAACAGCCGCCGGCGAACGATGCGCACCGCCCAAAGGCTCCGCGATTATCGCGTCGATAACCTTCAGGGCCAGAAGATCCTGAGCCGTTATCTTCATGTTGGTCGCCGCGTCCCTCGAGCGGGTGGTGTCGCGCCACAGTATCGATGCGGCGCCTTCGGGCGAGATAACCGAGTAGATCGCGTGCTCGAGCATGTAGACGCGGTTGGCGGTGGCAATGGCGATGGCGCCGCCTGAGCCGCCTTCGCCGATCACCACGGATAAGGATGGAGACCGCATCGACAGACAAGCCGAGGTTGACCTGGCGATAGCCTCGGCCTGGCCGCGTTCTTCGGCGCCTATTCCCGGATAGGCGCCGGCCGTATCAACCAGCGTGACCATGGGCACCTTGAAGCGGTCGGCGAGTTCCATGATGCGTACCGCCTTCCGATAACCCTCAGGCCGGACGGAACCGAAATTATGTTTCAGCCGGCTTTTGGTATCGGAGCCCTTTTCCTGCCCGATGACAGCGACAGGCTCGCCACGAAAACGTGCGAATCCACAGACGATGGCGTTGTCCTCGCCAAAATTTCTATCGCCGGCCAGCGGCGTAAAATCCGTAAACAGTTCCCGGACGTAGTCGAGGCAGTGCGGCCGGTCCGGATGGCGGGCAACCTGCACCTTTTGCCATGGCGTCAGAGCCTTGTAGATGTCGCGCAAAGCTTCCGTGGAGCGCTTCTCAAGGCGCGAAATCTCCTCGTCAACATCGACGGATTCGCCGCTTTCCGAAAGCTTTTTGAGCTCCAGAATCTTACCTTCGAGATCGGCAACCGGCTTTTCGAAGTCGAGATAATTATACATGCGTGAGCGAACCGATGCGCCGGAACTGGAGACAGGAGGAACCGGAATAGTGGCGATCCGGCCCATGAAACATCGCCTTCACATAACGGTATGACGCCTAGTCGGCAAGCGGATGATGTTCATTTACAAGTCTCACCAGTCTCTCCTCCAGAACGTGGGTATAGATCTGAGTCGTGGAAATGTCCGCATGTCCCAGAAGTTGCTGAACCGCGCGGAGGTCGGCGCCATTCTGGAGCAGATGGCTGGCAAAAGCATGGCGCAGCACGTGCGGGGAGATCTTCGCCGACGGTATGCCGGCACGCGCCGCCAGGGCCTTAAGGTCGCGGGCGAATACCTGGCGCGACAGATGTCCGCTGTCTGACGAGGCGGGAAACAGATGAGGACTTTGCAC
>JBKJRE010000164.1:0-3383 GCA_046594775.1 Rhizobiaceae bacterium
CTCCGAGAATTCTGGCGCCAACCGACAAAGATAGTCGTGTGCGGCGCCGGCCTGCCGGCGCGGAATTTCGCCTTCGCAGGTCGCGTCTGCATGGGAACAGCGTGAACGAAACGCGCAGCCGGCATAGCCGGGCCCGATCGCCGGCACCACGCCCGGGATCGAGCCGAGTGGCCGGTCGCGCTGCACCCGGCCCGGCACCGGCACGCACGATAACAGGCCCCGCGTATAGGGGTGTCGGGGGCTGCGGAACAATTCGGCGGTCGGCGCCCGCTCGACCACCTCCCCCGCATACATCACCGAGACGCGGTCGGCGACGCGCGCGACGATGCCGAGGTCATGGGTGATCAGCAGGATCGCGAGGCCGAGTTCGCGCTTCAAGGTCGCGAGCAGCCGCAGGATTTGCGCCTGCACGGTGACGTCGAGTGCGGTGGTCGGCTCGTCGGCGACCAGCAATTCGGGATCGCACATCAGCGCCATCGCGATCATGACGCGCTGTCGCAGTCCGCCCGAGAGCTGATGCGGGAACTGGCCGAGCCGCATCTCCGGCGCGGTGATGCCGACGCGACCCATCAATTCGACTGCGCGCTCGAGGGCCGCGGTGCGCGACCCACCCTTGTGGCGGGTCAGCACTTCAGCCATTTGCGAGCCGACCGTGAAGGCCGGATTGAGGCTGGTCATCGGCTCCTGGAAGATCATCGATATGCGGTTGCCACGAAGCCGCGCCATCTCGCGGTCCGACAGCGACAATAAATCCGTGCCAGCAAAGCTCATGCGCGTCGCGGAACGCTCGCCGCCGCGGGCGAGCAGGTTCATGACCGCCAGCGCCGTCACCGACTTGCCGCAACCAGATTCGCCGACGAGACAATGGGTCTCGCCCTTCTCGACCTGGAACGAGGCGCCACGCACCGCCGCGCTTCGGCCGCCGAACGTCACCTGCAGATCCTCGATCTCCAGCAGTGCGCTCATCGCGACCGCTCCGAGCCGAGCAGATTGCGCAGGCCATCGCCGACCAGATTGATGCCGAGCACCAGGACGAACAGCGCGACGCCGGGCACCATAATCACCCAGGGAGAGAAAAACATGTAGTCCTTGCCCTCGGCGATCATCAGGCCCCAGGACGGCAGCGGCGGCGGCACGCCAAGGCCGAGAAACGACAGCGCGGCCTCGAGCAGGATCGCGAGCGCCATCTCCAGCGTCGCCACTACGGCAAGGTGGCTGGCGATGTTTGGCAAGATCTCCTTGACCAACAGATGCGGCGTCGAGGCGCCGGCGCAGCGGGCGGCATTGACATAGTCGAGGCCGCGAATCTGCATCGTGGTCGCACGCGCGACGACGGCGAAGCGATCCCACAACAGAAGCCCGAGGGTTGCAACCACGAGCCCGAGACCCGACCCCATCAATCCAACGACAGCGAGCGCGACCAGCACCACGGGGATCGACAGCCGCGTCGTGATCGCAAATAGCACCGCGTCATCGATCCGTCCGCCGAAGAAGCCACCGAGCACGCCGAGCGTAATGCCGATCAATCCCGACGTGACGACCGTCATGATGCCGATCAGCAGCGAAATCCGCGCGCCATAAGCGAGCCGGGCGAGATAATCGCGGCCGAGCTGATCGGTGCCGAGCAGGTGTCCGGGCTGATGTCCCTCCATCCAGAACGGCGGCTTGAGGCGATTGCCGAGATCCTGGGTGAAAGGGTCGTACGGGACCATCTCATTGCCGACGATGGCCGCCACCGCGATGACCGCGACGATGGCGATCCCTGTCGCAAAGCCCGCCATGCCGACGCGCGAGGTCAGAGCTGCATGAATGGCAATCGGCTCGCTCATCCGGTCCGAAGCCTCGGATCGAGCAGCGCATTCAGTATGTCGGCCAGCAGCGTGAGGCCGATATAGATCGCGGCCAGCACCAGCACCACCGCCTGCACCACCGGGAAGTCGTTCTTGGCGATGCTCTCCCAGCCGAGATAGCCGACGCCATGCAGCGCAAACACCGTCTCAATGACGATGGAGCCGCCCAGCATGAAGCCGAGTTGGACCGCTGCGATCGAGACCACCGGGATCGCGGCGTTTCGCAGCGCGTGCTTCAGGACGATGCGCGCGCGCGACAGGCCCTTGGCGCGCGCGGTGCGGATGTAGTCGGACGCCATCGCCTCGATCATCCCGGAACGCGTGAGCCGCGTCAGGGCCGGGATCGCGGTAAAGGCGAGCACGATGCCCGGCATTACGAAGTGCTGCCAAGTGCCGGTCCCGGAGATCGGCAGGACGCCGAGATTGAGCCCAAGCACGATCATCAGGATCAGCGCAAGCCAGAAACTCGGAATCGCCTGCCCCACCATCGTGAATAGGGTGACGCCGCGGTCGATCCAGCTGTTCTCGCGAAGCGCCGCCAGGATGCCGAGCGGGATCGAAATGATCAGAGCAAGGCTCAGGCCGACCAGGCCGAGCGTGAGCGTGATGGGCAGTCGCCGCCCGATCAGGTTGGCCACGCTGTCCTTGAAGAAGTAGCTCTGGCCGAAGTCGCCGATCATGGCGCGGCCGACCCAACTGAAGAACTGGATATAGAGCGGACGGTCGAGGCCGTAGGCTTTGCGTATGATCTCCACATCGGCCTGCGTCGCCTGCGGTCCGGCGATTGAAATCGCAAGATCGCCCGACAGCCGCGTCAGCATGAACGCCAGCGTCATCACGGTAAGCGCGACCAGCAGTCCGAGAGCGAGACGCCGGGCAATCAGGTAAACCATGCAACAGTCCAATAGCGCAACGTGAGCCTTTCGGTCGGCGGCCCTACCCGGGAGTGCCGGACGGTGTCATCAAATTGTCCCTTCATGCAAGAGCCGCGCCGCCAAGAATCGTGATAAGTTTGGCCGAGCAAACGGTGTTGGCGCGGCCCCGAATTAACCAAGGCGTTTCCGCCGAACACGGCTGCCGCACCTTGACTCCGAAGGGTACTCTAGGGCCTACTTTACCTCAAATTGAACCCGCTCGGCCGTTAGATTAGGCCGCCGAGTGATGAGGGCAACGCCTGTGACACGCCGGCATCACAGCACAGTCCGAGTACGGCAGCCTGGGGCACCGGCCGGGATATCAGGCCAGCGGTTTCATCTCCTCCAATCCGCTGCTCTATCGGACGGTCTTTCACGCCACTACTTTGGGCCAACTGCCTATTCCCATTCCGACAACAACGCCAGCATCCGGCTTGGGACCGGCGGAGTGTCTCGTAGCGACTCCGATCGGGGCCTGGGGCCAATCGCCCCGTCCCGTCGGCGCGGTAGCAAAAACTCCGCGCGAAATCTTGCAACGGAACGGAAGTACGTCTCCATCTTGCGAGCCGATCTGCACCGATCCTCTGATCTGGTAACGGGGCTCGCTTTGGAAGAGTCC
>JBKJRE010000201.1:0-2515 GCA_046594775.1 Rhizobiaceae bacterium
CTTGAGTTCCGCAAGGTCGTCGGGCTTTTCCGCCGCTTTCGGCTCTGGCTCGGCTTCTTCACCATGCTGGCTGCCCGGCGGAAAGGGCGTGAACAGCCGCATGGCATTCTGGAACATCTCTATGTTGCGCCGGGCCTGCTCCTCGATCGCCTTGATGGGGGCCGCGATCTTGACCATGTCGATCGGCGATTTTCCGATTGCAGATTTCATTTGGTCGCGGAACCGTTCCTGTTCCTTCGCGAAAGCAATCATCGATTGTTCGAGAAAACTCGGCACGACCATCTGCATCTGGTCGCCATAAAACGAGATGAGCTGGCGCAGGAATGGAACGGGCAGCATGTTATGCCCGTCCTTGTTCTCGAGTTCAAAAATGATCTGGGTGAGCACCGGGTGCGTGATGTCGTCGCCAGTCTTGGCGTCCTGAACAGTGAAATCCTCACCCTTCTTGACCATGTCGGCGAGGTCCTCAAGCGTCACATAGGTGCTGGTGCCTGTGTTGTAGAGGCGTCGGTTGGCGTATTTCTTGATCACCACCGGATCATTCTTGACGGCCATCAGCATCCTCCCGGAAGACCTTAGCGCAGGGTAAGCGCCAGGTGACGATTGTGCCAAACCACAGGATATGCCCAAAACCCATGTGATTCCAAGCGGTTTGTGCACTGCGGGAGCGCGCCTGTGCATCTGCAGGATGAAAATGCTGCGCAGCATCGCTGACTGTTGGCCTTGGCCCGCGGCATAAGGTGATTTCAGGTTTGACTCGGAGTTTGTAAACGCCCAGAAAGTCGGTAACCCGGCCCCAAGGGCCTCGACATCCAGAACTTGGAGAAGATCATGTCTGCTGCAAATTCAATCGTCGTCGCCAGTGCGGCGCGCACCCCAGTCGGTTCATTTAATGGCGCATTCGCCAATACGCCGGCGCACGACCTCGGATCGGTGGTCGTGAAGGAAGTGCTCGATCGGGCCGGCGTTGCGGCCAAGGAAGTCGACGAGGTCATCCTCGGGCAGATATTGACGGCTGCGCAGGGCCAGAACCCGGCGCGGCAGGCTGCTGTCAACGCCGGCATTCCCAACGAGGCCACCGCCTGGGGGCTCAACCAGCTTTGCGGATCCGGCCTGCGCGCCATTGCCATCGGGATGCAGCAGATCGCGACCGGAGACGCCAGGATCATCGTCGCCGGCGGCCAGGAATCGATGTCTATGGCGCCGCATGCACAATATCTGCGCGCCGGCACCAAGATGGGTGACCTCAAGCTGGTCGACACCATGATGAAGGACGCACTGACCGACGCGTTCTATGGCTATGCGATGGGCAATACGGCCGAGAACGTCGCGCGGCAGTGGCAGCTGACCCGCGACCAGCAGGACGAGTTCGCAGTGGCATCGCAGAACAAGGCGGAAGCAGCCCAGGCGGCAGGAAAGTTCAAGGACGAGATCGTCCCGGTCACCGTCAAGGGCCGCAAGGGCGACACCGTCGTCGACCAGGACGAGTATATTCGTGCAGGCACCACGATCGAGACCATGCAGAAGCTTCGTCCGGTGTTCGACAAGGAAGGCACCGTTACGGCCGGTAACGCGTCGGGCATCAATGATGGCGCAGCCGCGACCGTGCTGATGTCGGAGGCAGAAGCGCAGCGGCGGGGCATAACCCCGCTTGTCCGCATCGTCTCATGGGCAACTGCCGGCGTCGATCCGCAGATCATGGGAACAGGCCCGATTCCTGCTTCGCGCAGGGCGCTTGAGAAGGCCGGCTGGTCGGTCGGCGACCTCGACCTGGTTGAAGCCAATGAGGCATTTGCGGCACAGGCCTGTGCGGTCAACAAGGACATGGGCTGGGACCCGTCGATCGTCAACGTCAATGGCGGCGCCATTGCCATTGGCCATCCGGTCGGCGCTTCCGGGGCACGCATCTTCAACACGCTGGTCTATGAGATGCGCCGCCGCGGCGCGAAAAAGGGACTGGCCACATTGTGTATCGGCGGCGGCATGGGTGTCGCCATGTGCGTCGAGGCGATGTAGCCTGTGATAGTGCGACGGAGGATCCTCAGGGCGACCCGTCTTCCATGATCTGAAAAAGGCCCGGCAACAGGGCTGCCAAAGGGGAAGCACATGACCAAGACAGCACTCGTCACCGGTGGCACGCGCGGCATCGGCGCCGCCATCTCCGTCGCCCTGAAGGCCGCCGGCTACACGGTCGCCGCCAACTATGCCGGTAATGACGAGGCGGCGCAAAAGTTCAAGGCCGAGAATGGTATCCCGGTCTACAAATGGTCGGTCGCCGAATATGACGCCTGCGCAGCCGGCATAGCCCGGGTCGAGGCCGATCTCGGCCCGGTCGCGGTGCTTGTCAACAATGCCGGCATCACCCGCGACGCCATGTTCCACCGCATGACCCCGGCGCAGTGGAACGAGGTTATCGGCACCAACCTCAATGGGCTTTTCAACATGACGCACCCCCTGTGGGCCGGTATGCGTGACCGCAAATTTGGGCGCGTAATCAATATTTCGTCCATCAATG
>JBKJRE010000327.1:0-4831 GCA_046594775.1 Rhizobiaceae bacterium
GCTGCGGCAGCGGGCCGGCGCGCGCTGGCTGGTCGACGGCCCACAGTCGCGCGACGACTACATCGACATCTTCGTTCTGCTGGCTGGCAAGAACCACAAGATCCCGCTTGGCGACCATGACCTGTTCGAAGCGCAGATGATCGAGAAGGCGGTGAACACCGCTTATGAGGAACATGCAAAGCCGCAGGAAGCTGGGTTGCAAAAGGTCTATGACCGCTATCTCGACGAATTCGGCGAGCCGAAGACCATGTCTGACATCGGCACTTACCTGCACATGATCAAGGAAGCCGAGCCGCGCTTCACCGGACGCGCCATCAAGAACGTGACCGACGCCATCAAGATGCGGGCGATGGATATCGAACTTCCCGACGACTGGTTCGAGAAGCCGGAAACCTTCATGCACAAGGGCTACGACGACAAGAAGGCGATGATCGAGGACCTGCGCGGACCGTTCTCCATGGCCATGGTGATGCAGGAGATCAACCGCTACGCCGACTCGGAATTCCGCTACTCCGACCGTTCCGACGACGCAGCGGTGTCGAAGCTGCTGCGCGATACCCGTCTGCGCGAGCGCGCCGGGCGCGAGATGGAAGAGATGAAGAAGAAGGGGCTGTGGAATGCGTGAGGTGTTCGTTCGCACCGCACTCGGGAAAGTCGCATGACCGTCGCTGCCAGAAAGCCCGACCTGCTGCGCGACAACGCCCTGATCTATGGCCGGTTGCTGACCATCGACCAGCCGCATCTGATCGAGCGCTACAACAAGGCGCTTGTGGCCTTTGGTATCAGGCCGACAAAGCTGAGATCCTTCGAGATCGACCGCACCGGTTTTTCGCCCGATATCGCCGAGGAGCTTGGCGACTACCAGTATCTCGATCCCAACGAGGTCAACCGGCGCTTCATCATCCTGACACCGGCGCAGGCCGACCTGCCGGTGGTGCACACGGCGTTCTCCAACACCTCGCAACTGGTCTACGAGTTCTTCGAAAAGAACGCGCGGGCGATCAATGCGCTGACGATCAAGGACGTGATCTACGGCGAGATCGACGACTCGGTATCGAAGGTCAACGACATCGAGGACCTGATTTCCATCAACCAGGTCGAATTCCGCGTCCTGTCGGCCGAAGACGTTCTTGGCAAGGCCGCCGAACTCGGCAAGCTCACCGACCGGCTGAAGCTCGAGCCCGACGCCTGGCGCGACGAAGCGATGCTGAACCGCATGATCGAACTGGCAAAGATCTGTGGCGATATCCGCGAGAACGCGCTGGTGCCCGACCAGGTCATCTTTCGCCACAATGCCTTCTGGACCAGCCATTTCGGCGGGCTCTACGTGTTTGTCGATCCCGACATGACGACCGTGATCAGCGATCCGGCAGCCCCGGGCTTCAGACGCTCGCGGCCCTGGCAGGTGAGCTATCTGTCGATCCATGACGCGGACCGGGTGTTCAAATTTCTCGCCTCGACCGGCCGCATCGAACTGCCGCGCGGCTCCTGGATCGAGAAATCCGGCTATCTCGAGCACCGGGCAGAAATGGCAATCCGGGCGCTGATCGGCGCAACCGAGCCCCAACGCGATCTTGGCGGAGTCGACAAGGTGTGGCTGCAGACCTGGATCCTCAACCATGCCGAGCTGATCAAAAAGGACGGCGTCTTTCCGTTTCTGAATGGCGCCAAGCGCGAGATCGCGCAGCTTGGACATCTGCGGATCGAGGAAGTGGTTCCGCAGCACCGCTTCCTGGTGGTGCGCGCCAAGCCCGATCACCCGGATGCCTGGCTCACCAACCGGTTGATCTCGGATTTCGTGCCCTCCGACTTCATCTCGCGCTACATATTCAACAAGCAGGGTTTCTACGCCGACTATCAAGGCTGGCCCGAGCCCTGGCGACGCCATGTTGTCGATACGCTCAAAAGTACATATCTCAAGGACAAGGCCGGTTTTCGCGCGCGGATCTACGGGCTTGTCGATTAGAGGGATGATTTAGCCATGCTTGATCCGATCGTGAATTTCTTCACCCGAATATTCCAGTGGATCGGGCGCGGCATCGGATTTGTCGTCGGCATTATCCTCTGGCCGTTCCTCTGGGCCGGCAGCTGGTACACACGGCGCGGCTGGATCCTGAAATCCGTGCTCGGATTGGGTCTTGCGGTGCTGGTGGGGCTTTACGCCTATTTCTGCTGGACCACGCAGCGCTGGAACGGCTTCGATCCGGATTACGTCACCGCCTATAATCTGGACAAGCGTGGGGCTTCGGCCGGCGAAGCCGCTCCGGCGGCAGCGGGTTCGGTTGCAAAGACCTGCGCCCGATCGGCAATCGCCGACGTGACCGCCGACCTGGTCGACTTCAACGTCAACCGGAATGCCTGGGTATCGTCGATGATCCTGTCCAAGATAGGATTCTTCGGCATCCCCTGGCGCCACACGCCATTCTTCGACAACAAGGCAGCCTTCCAGCTCGGCATCAACCAGGCGCTTCGCCGCACCACGACGGAGCTCGTCGACACGCTCGGACGCGTGCGCGGCACTTCGCAGATCGACCAGAGCCTGCAGAACGCGCGCACCTCGCTCGCATGGGATGAAAGCGCCTGGTACATCGGCTTTCGCGGCCCCACGCGGCCGACGCCCAGCGTCTACCGCGAGGCCATCGCCGATCTGCGCAATTTCAACGACCGGCTGGAGGCCTGCAACGCCACTTTCGATGCCCGCGCCGACAATCTGACCACCTTTCTCGACCGCATCGCCGGCGATATCGGCTCGACCTCGGACATGCTGCGGGTGCGTTCGGAAGAATACAATTCCGGCTGGTTCGACACGCGGGCCGACGATCGTTTCTGGTTCGCCTACGGCCAGCTCTATGCGTATTACGGCATCATCCACGCGACGCATGCCGATTTCCAGGACGTCATCGCATCGCGCGGCCTGACGCCGTTGTGGACGCGGACAGAAGACCAGTTGCGCGCCGCCCTCGACATCACGCCGTTCATCATATCGAATGGCCAGGAAGCCGGCTGGATCATGCCGACCCATCTGGCCACGATGGGCTTCTACGTGTTGCGGGTACGCTCGAACCTCGTCGAGCTGCGGTCGGTGCTCGACCGGTAAAGGCGGGGAGCAAGCGCCGCGTCGCAAGCGGGCCTGATGCGCCAGCTTCCGACGACGGGTTCCCATTCTGCGAGCTCCTGGCCTTGCTCGCCGCCGGCCCCACCGATCGGTTGGCGGGATATGAAGGAGTGGCAACGGATACGCCGGTGAGCCACCTGTCGCATTTCGCGCATTTGGCGGCTGTTTTGAGACGGCGCGCCGGCCATCCCTCTGGCTTGTTTGCGGCGCGCGAAATATCCCGAAACCCACTGCCTTCTCGCTGCGCAACTGAATGCCTGACTTTCTTTACAGGAAACATTCTTGCATGTCGGTTGACCGTGACGCGTGGAAAAGGTTAAATCGCGCAGCGGCTATCGGTATCTCCGATGGCCCTTGAACCATTGGATAGACCGATCGTCCCAACCGCCCAATTCGAGGAACTTCCGTCATGGCCGAAGTGAAATCCGACATCGAGATCGCGCGCGCCGCGACCAAGAAGCCGATCCAGGAGATCGGCAAAAAGCTCGGCATCCCGGCCGAGCACCTGCTGCCCTATGGCCATGACAAGGCGAAAGTCTCGGCCGAGTTCATCGCCGAGGCGCGCAAGAACAAGAGCGGCAAGCTGATCCTCGTCACGGCCATCAACCCGACGCCGGCCGGCGAAGGCAAGACGACGACCACGGTGGGCCTCGGCGACGGGCTGAACCGCATCGGCAAGAAGGCCATGGTGTGCATCCGCGAAGCCTCGCTCGGACCGAACTTCGGCATGAAGGGCGGCGCTGCCGGCGGCGGCTATGCCCAGGTCGTCCCGATGGACGACATGAACCTGCATTTCACCGGCGATTTCCACGCCATCACCACCGCGCATAATCTGCTGTCGGCTCTGATCGACAACCACATCTACTGGGGCAATGAGCTTGGCATCGACAGCCGCCGCGTGGTGTGGCGTCGCGTGATGGACATGAACGACCGCGCGCTGCGCCAAATCAACGTGTCGCTCGGCGGCGTCGCCAACGGCTTTCCGCGTGAGGCCGGCTTCGACATCACCGTGGCTTCCGAAGCCATGGCGATCTTCTGTCTCGCCAAGGATCTTGACGATCTCAAGGAGCGCCTCGGCAAGATCATCGTCGGCTATACCCGCGATCGCAAGCCGGTGCGCGCCGCCGATCTGAAAGCCCACGGCGCCATGACCGCGCTGTTGAAGGAAGCCATCGCGCCGAACCTGGTGCAGACGCTCGAAGGCACGCCCGCTTTCATTCACGGCGGCCCCTTCGCCAACATCGCGCATGGTTGCAATTCGGTGGTTGCGACCTCGACGGCGCTGAAGCTTGCCGACTACGTCGTCACCGAAGCGGGCTTCGGTGCTGACCTCGGCGCCGAGAAATTTCTCGACATCAAGTGCCGCAAGGCCGGCCTTGAGCCGTCCTGCGTCGTCATCGTCGCCACCATCCGCGCGCTCAAGATGCACGGCGGCGTCAAGAAAGAAGACCTGAAGAAGGAAGACCTGAAGGCGCTGGAAGCCGGCATGGCGAACCTGCAGCGCCACGTCGAGAACATCAAGAAGTTCGGCCTGCCGGCGGTGGTCTCGATCAACCGCTTCTCGGCCGACACCGACGCCGAAATGAATCTGGTCAAGGAAAAGTGCAAGGCGCTCGGCGTCGAAGCCTTGATGGCCGATCACTGGGCGCTCGGCGGCGAGGGCGCGGCGGATGTTGCCAAGGCGGTGGTCCGAACAATCGACGGCAACACCAGCAA
>JBKJRE010000158.1:0-7392 GCA_046594775.1 Rhizobiaceae bacterium
GCACGGCCCCCAAGAAGGCGTAGGCATGGATGTGGCCATCGACCCAGGCCTCCGACACAGCCGCCGGATAGGCTCGCACATAGCAGCCGTCGCTATGCGGCAGATCCAGCACGAAGAAGTGGGCCTTCCGCTCCACGCCGCCGATCACCACCATCGCCTCGCCGAAATCGGCCTGCGCATGCCCTGGCGGATGAGCCAGCGGCACGAACACCTCCTGGCGACGCTGCTCTCTCTCACGCATATAGTCCTTGATGATCGTGTAGCCGCCGGGGAACCCACACTCGTCACGAAGACGGTCGAACACCCGCTTGGCCGTATGGCGCTGCTTGCGCGGCACCTTCACGTCCTCATCAAGCCAATGATCGATCGTCGAAACAAACGCATCCAGCTTCGGCCGACGGATCGGTGACCGGCGCTGATAGCCGGGCGGAACCGAATACGACACCATCTTGGAAACGCTGTCGCGAGATATGTTGAAATGCTTTGCAGCCTGACGCCGGCTCATTCCATCAGAACAAGCCAGGCGGACCTTCAGATATAGCTCCACGGTGTAGATCCCCAACCCTCCTGCATTCAATGCAGAAGAAAGATAGGTGGCCGGGTTTTACTCCGCCCCCTACGGCGAAACTATCGCGCCGTTACCGTGGCCGACTTTTGCACCGCCGCTCTCAGTTTCAATCGCATTTGCCCAGCTCACAGGGCTCCTGGCCCAGTCTCCAGCGGCGCGACAGAGCGTGTTTGCGTTCAGACACGGCGGCGGCCTTTGCGTTATTGAGGATCAGTTTCAGTTTGCAACTTAGAATCAAAACACGCCGGCTGGGCGACACTTTACGAATGACCCCTCGGGAATTGGAACCTATTTGGTACGGAATGCATTCCCCTAAAATAATAAACATCTCCTGCAGATTTAACCCGCGGGAAGGTGAATTATTTTGTCGATTCTATGTATAAATACTCTTTAGTAAACTTTTGTTTATCAACGCAACTAATCTGAATAAGTTTCGTTACTTCGATTATGTGGGAATTATTCCTGCATCAGCCATTGGAGAAAGCGATGAAACATTCCCACGAGCCGCAAGGCGCGGCAATTTATTTGGTCCCGAATTCCCGAAGGACAGTCCTGAAGTGGACCGGCGGCACCATTGCGGCCCTGGCGATTTTCGGTGGAAACTTGCCGAACTTCGGCATCAGTCCCGCACTTGCTGCCGATCTCGGCGAAGGCGACATTGGCATCCTGAACTACGCCTATGCGCTGGAACAACTCGAAGCGGCTTTCTACACCAAGGTCGTCGACAGCCCATATGGCGGCATGAAGGATGACGAAAAGCAGATCCTCACCGACATACGTGACCATGAAAAGGCGCATGTCGACTTTCTCAAGACCGCTCTGGCTGACAAGGCCATCCCCGATCTCGAAGTCGATTTCTCGACGGTTGACTTCACCAGCCGCGAAGCCGTGCTGACGACCGCCAAGACCTTCGAGGATCTGGGTGTCGCGGCCTACAACGGCGCCGGCAAGTTGATCGAAAACGGCGACTACCTACTCGCAGCGGGTCGAATCGTTTCGGTAGAGGCTCGTCACGCTGCTACAATCCGCGATCTGCTGCAGCCCGGCAGCGTCGCCTTCGCTGGCCCGGACGTGGTCGACAAGAACGGTCTCGACGGCGCGCTCGCTCCGGCAAAGGTACTCGCCGCGGCCGGGCCGTTCATCAAGACCGAAGTCACGGCTAACAGCATCTAGGAGAAATGATCATGAACACCAACACCAAAACGATCCTCGGCTCGCTCGATCCCGATCTGGCGAACCGACTCGTCACGAGCCGGCGTGGCCTTTTCACCCACGCAGCACTCTCGCTCGGCGTTCTCGCTTCCGCCCCGCTAGTCCTTGCGGCGGCTTCCAGACAAGTCTTTGCCGCCGGCATGCCGCAGCAGATCGTTGATACGCTGAACTTTGCACTCACCCTCGAACATATCGAGGATGCGTTCTATCGCTCCGCCCTTGAAAAGGATTTCATCCCCGGCGAGCACAAGTCCACCTTCCAGCAGATCGGCCTGCATGAGGCGGAGCACGTCGCATTTCTTTCAGGCGCTCTTGGCGCAGCTGCCGTCAAACGTCCGGAAGCCGATTTCACGGCCGGCGGAAAATATGCCGACGTGTTTTCAAACTTCGACACCTTCCTGACTCTATCACAGACGTTCGAAGATCTCGGCGTTGCCGCTTACAAGGGCCAAGCCGGAAATCTCATGGAGAACGACGACATCCTGACTGCTGCGCTGCAGATCCATTCAGTCGAGGCGCGTCATGCCGCCCAGGTCCGCCGCATCGGCGGCAAGAAGGCTTGGGATGGTGCCTTTGATGAGCCGAAGACCAAGGAAGAGGTGCTAGCTGCCGCAATGCCGTTCTTGAAGGCCTAACTGAAAAAACCTCGCCGCTGATACGGAAGCGGCGAGGCAAGCTTTGCGACAACTCCATCCATATGCAGATGTCTGGCGACACGGACTCCAAAGGGAATTCCAATGACAACGATCACGACCCGCGACGGGAACGCACTTCACGTCAAGCAATGGGGCAGCGGTCGCCCGGTGATCCTTATGCACGGCTGGCCTCTCTCGGCTGATAGCTGGGACGATCAAGCCATGGCTATTGCCGACGCCGGCATGTCCGCGATCGCCTATGACCGCAGAGGATTTGGACATTCGGACCAGCCGTGGACTGGTTACGATTACGATACCCTCGCCGACGATCTGGCGGACGTCATGAAGGCGACGAACGCTGCTGACGCATCAATTGTCGGCTTCTCCATGGGCGGCGGCGAGGTTGCCCGCTATATGTCTCGCCATGACGGAAAGGGCGTGAAACAGGCCGCGCTGGTTTCTTCCGTAGTGCCCTTCATGCTGAAGACCGGCGACAATCCAAAGGGAACACCGCAGTCCACGTTCGACAAAATGGCTGAGAAGATGAAGGCCGATCGCGCGCATTTTTTTGCCGGCTTCTTCAAGGATTTCTACGGAGTGGGCGTATCGGACAAATCTGTCAGTGACGAAGTTGTAGCATGGTCCTGCAGAGTTTCCATGATGGCCGGGCTAAAGCCGACGCTGGCCTGTGCTGCGGCGTTTGCCACCACGGACTTCCGGCCCGACCTTTCGGCGTTCAAGGTGCCCACGCTGATCATCCATGGCGTCGAAGACAAGACCGTTCCCATTGATGCTGCTGGAAGAGCGGCAGCTGCAGGCATAAAGGGCTCGCAACTGCTTGAGTACGAGGGCGCGCCACACGGCCTCTTCGCAACCCACAAAGATCGCTTTACAGGCGATCTGCTCAAATTCCTGAAGGGATAGTTTCTGGTTTGGCGATAAAAGCCGGAATGGATCGTGTTCCGACTTCCGCCCAAAGATCTGACAATCCTGATGCCGGGCACGACCGCCTTCCTTGGATGAGGTGCGTGGCAGCCCCGGGGAGAAGTTCAAATCCAGCGGCAATATCTACCTGGCCGCCATGACACAGGGCGGGTATTCGGGCAATTCTCGGGGTCTGTCTATTGCGAGTCATGTCAGGCCGGCCATTATTGTAATCACGCCCCCAGACTCCGGCGAACGGCCTAGCGTCGGCAATTCTATGCGACACAAGCCGCGTTCTGCTTGTTTCGTCGGTCGACCTCCTCGACTTGCGTTGAACGAAAGTCCGACCGAGCTATATCACGCCTTCGTGTTCGTCGGCGAAAGGGGAAGTGGAACGATTTTTGGAGCCAAGGGTTGCGTCAGTGTCTTACAAATAATTCGAAAGGAAAAATAAAAATCATGAAAAAGCAAATTATCATCGCCGCAATGTTCGCCGGTACGATGTTCGCTGGTTCGGCATTGGCAATGGATGTCAACAATTCGTTCACGAATATGGAAATGATGTCGCCATTCTACACGGATGATACGATGTCGACGACAAGGTCTGAAGCAGAGGTCAAGGAAATTCTTTCCAAGATGAATCCCGAGGCTCGCCAGACACTGAAGGACGATTGCATGGATCCCATGCAGTACCGCCAGCAGAGCCATGGCGGTATCTGCGACGTTTTGAACACTATGTAGTCCTTAAGATTGGCATCAGCACGCCAACGCAGACCAAAAGAGGGGCCCTTGGAGGGCCCCTCTTTTCTGCGACCCCCATCCTCGTGTTCAAGATTTAGGGCAAGCTTGGAGGGCATGAGATGTTCTATCCAGGCGTGATGCCCAGAGCACGCTTAAGTGATCTCCGCTTCCTCAAAACCATCATCGACTTGCCGCGGCATGCCGTACCAAATCCAGATCCAACCGGGTTATCGAATATGTCCTGCAAAGCCGGTTAATGAGAAGTCAAACGCAAGAGAGACAGAGATCTCGGCAAGTCGGTTCAACATGGTTCTGAATCTCAGAGCCAAAACGTCGGCACGCTTGCTCAATTCAATCAGGTTGGCATTCGCTGGCGGGCAGGATCAGCGTCCTTGGCTGGTGAAGAGTTCAACAACCACAAGCCGTTTATTTCCTCACGGTTGGTGTTGAAGGGGAAGTTTCCCCTGTCTCCAGTTCGGTTCGAGGTCGCGTTTGTTACGTGAAATCGACATCTGCCGAAAATTCTTATTCTCGGCAGGGCCAAGAAGCTGGACACCCGCATTAACCCCTGTTGCAATTTCGGGAGCCAATTTTGCGGATCATTTGATTCCGTTTCGTTCCCTATTCGATCCCAAAGTGTTCTGGCTTTGGCGCATGGCTTCGTTGGCGTCCGAGGTTAATGCGGGTGTCCAGCTTAATCAGATGCCGCCGAACCAGTCGTAGCCGTTGTCTTCCCAATAGCCGCCCTGGCCCAGGCCGAATGCTGCGAAGCTGTCGACGAGCAAAATCTTTCCGATGTATTTTGGCATCTTGTAGCCAAGCTGGCGCTCTACCCGGACGCGCAGAGGGGCACCATTCTCGACTGGTAGCGGCTTTCCATTCAGCCCATATGCCAAGATCGTTTGCGGATGGCGGGCGTCCATAAGATCGATCGACCCATAATATCGGATGTTGCCCGAAAGGTCACGATCGATGGTGTCCATGCACTGAAACACCACGTAACGCGCGTCCGCTTTCGGCTTCGCCTGGTCGAGCAGGAGTGACAAAGGCGTGCCCGTCCATTTGGCTATGCAACTCCACCCTTCGACACAGTCGTGCCTGGTGATCTGGGTGCGCGATGGCATTGCCTGTAATTGCGTCAATGTGACCGACAGTGGATTTTCGACGAGGCCGCCGACCTCAAGCTTCCAATCGGAAAAATTGTTTGCCAGCAAAGCCTTGTAATCGTCATCCTCGGGCGAAGTGACACCATTTGGCCGCTGGGGCTGGCGGATGTCCGCTGCCGTGAATTCCTGGGCGAGCGAATCCCGACCCGCAAGGAACCTTTGGACGCGATAGGTTAGGTTGTTGGCTCCTTCGAGAACATTCCGCACTGCACTGTCAGGGCCGAACCCGTCCAGGACCTTGCAGCCAGACATGGCAATTCCCGATGTGCCGAGCGCTGCGCCTGTCAGGAAGCGGCGGCGGTTGAGCTTGAAGCGTGCCATGATTAGGCCTCTCCCCTCTTGCGGTCTTCGAACTTTGGCGGATCGACCCGGTACCAGCCGGTAATAATCGAGCGAAGCTCGTTGATTGGGCCGGCGGCGACGATCATGAGTATGTGAACGATGAAGAACCCGACGAGTAGCAGCATCATGCCGAAATGGATCGTGCGCGCCGTCTGGCGTCCGCCGAAGACCTCGGCGAGGAACGGGATTACCGCGTTCATCGTCGGCGACATGGCGAGCCCCGTCAGGATGATAAGCGGGAGGATCAGGAAAAGCACGCTTCCGTAGGCGAGCTTCTGCAATGTATTGTACTCTCGCGCATGGTGAAACTTCAGCTTAGCGTGATTGATGATGTCCTGCGGCAACTTCTGAAGATCGTCAGCTCGCGGTGCCAGATCGCGCCGCAGGTGACCGTTGATCATGCTGCCGACTAGCCAGCCGACCAGCGTCAGCACGAGAATCCATGCGAAAAAGAAGTGCACAACGCGACCAGTCCCCAGATCCTGATAGGAAGGAATAGTTGCCCAACCTGGGAATCCACGCCTCGCCACGCGATCGTTGTATGTAGAGGCTCCAAGGACTCCAGTCGTTTCGAAGCGAGTGCTGAAAATACGGGTGTAGCCAACCGTGCCCTCCGGCGTGCTCTCTCCACGCAAGGCGAGCACTTCGTTGTCGAATCCGAAACCAGACTGCTTGCCGATATAAAGTGTGGGATGAGCATTGAAGATTTGTAGTCCAGACAGCAGCATGAAGAACAAGGCGACCGCCCAAATCCAGTGGGTAATTCGGGTCCAGAGAAACTGTCGATAGATCAGTGGTTTTTCGACCTTTCCTGTGGTGGGGGTCGGGAGGGAAGATGCATCGCGCTGCGAAATGTTGGCCATAGTTTCGTTCCTTGGATGTTTCCAACTGTTGGCATACCAGCGCGTCTCGGATTGTCTACCTTGGCTAGCATTTCGTTCGCTGAACGAATCTACAGGAATATATCTAGTTGAATTCGGATAGTCAGTTGACAGTCGCTTCGGCAACCAGCCTTGGGTTGGCGGCATACAATTCGGGAAAGACCTTGCTCAGATTCGCAATCTTGGGCAGGTCGAACGTCGCAATGTATCCGCTGTCCGGGTGCAACGTTGCGTAGTCCTGATGGTACGCTTCGGCCGGGTAGAATTTCTTTTGCGTCTCGATGGTAGTCACAATCGGCGCGTCATACACCTTCGCCGCATTCAACTGCTTTATGTAGGCTTCTGCGACCTTCTTCTGAGCTTCGCTTTCGGCGAAGATCGTCGAGCGGTATTGCGTTCCGGTATCGGGCCCCTGGAAGTTGAGCTCTGTCGGGTTGTGTGCGACCGAGAAATAGATCTGAAGTAGCTTTCCATAACTCACCAGTTTCGGGTCGAAGGTGATCTCGACAGACTCAGCGTGGCCGGTTTGTCCCGAGCCGACGGCATCGTATTGCGCTGTATCGGCCGCGCCGCCGCTGTATCCGGAGACCGCGTTTTTGACGCCCTTCACATGCTGGAAAACGCCCTGCACACCCCAAAAGCAGCCGCCGGCCAAGACGGCCGTTTCCGTCCCGGCGCTACTCGGTTCGCTCATTGCAAGCGGCGGCACTATTACAGCGACCTCAGACGCGAAACCAAGCGCCGGCGTGCCCAGCAACAGCACAGTCGTAAGTAATGTGCCGTACAGGGTAGCAGCGGTGCGACTCCTGAGCTTGACTTTGTACAAAATCGGTCGTGGTTTCTGCCTCTGCTGAGCGAGATGGGGTGAATCAATTCGCCGCAGTTTGCGTGCCTTGCTTCATCTGCACGATCGGATTCCAACC
>JBKJRE010000266.1:0-8041 GCA_046594775.1 Rhizobiaceae bacterium
CCAAATCCATCGGGCTTCGTCTCGGTCGTACCACCCGGTACGACCTTCGCCAAACCCCTCGACCTTGTCTCGAATTGCCTCCGGCAGAATGATTCAATCTAACCTTGAAACGCTCTAGACACAACGAAAAAGACCGGCGCAAGGCCGGCCTTCTCCAGAATCAATGTCAAAGCCGGTTCAGCCTTCTTTCGGCGTCAGCACCTGACGACCGCGATACATGCCGGTCTTCAGATCAATGTGGTGCGGACGACGCATTTCGCCCGAGTTCTTGTCCTCGACATAGGTCGGGGCCTTCAGCGCGTCGGCAGAGCGGCGCATGCCGCGCTTGGACGGCGATGTTTTTCGTTTTGGCACAGCCATGGAAGTGCTCCACTAAAAAAGCCCGCGACCCTCGAAAAAGGGCAACTCTGACGGGCCGGTATCTCCAGAAAGTGCGGTGTCCATACACGGGCCATGGCATTTTGACCAGTGCCGCGCAAATATTTTTGCGGCCTCACGGATATTGCTACTGGCCCAGGCAACCGACATACCCGCCAGCCTTCTCGGCACGGCGCTCGATGATGCTGGCGAGCCGCTTCAGCCCCGCCGAGGGCCTGGCCGGATTGCGACCGGTCGGATTGGGGAGGGTGACTGCCAGCAAGGCCGCTTGTCTACGCGTCAGATCCTTTGCAGGGCGCGAGAAATGGTGCTGCGAGGCAGCCTCTATGCCGTAGATGTTCGGACCCCATTCGGCGATGTTGAGATAGATCTCCATTATCCTGCGCTTGGGAAGCACAAAGTCGGCATAGATCGCCAGAGGAATTTCTATCATCTTGCGCAGCGTTCCAAGCGGCCTCTGCCAGAGATAGAGGTTCTTGACAGTCTGCATGGTGATCGTCGAAGCGCCGCGTGTGGCCTCTCCGGAAAGCGCGTCGTCGAGCACGACCTTGAGTTCTGCAAGGTCGACGCCACGATGCGAGCAAAACTGTCCGTCCTCCGACATGATCACAGAATTCGCCAGTACCGGCGCCACCTCGTCCAGCGCCACCCAGCGCCGGTCGTATCCCGACACAGTGAGAAGATCCTTGAGCATCAGGGTCGATACGGGGTGCACGAAGGGCGGTCGGTAAAGAAGCGTCAGCAACAGCGGAAGGGCTAGCAGCACAGCGGCAAGTGTCGCCGCACGCCTCAGCCCATGGCGACGCCGTCTGCGTGGCCGACTCCGGATCCTGGCAGGCATTCTTCTGGTCTGTTCATCCACGACGGGTTCGGTCACATGTCCACCCTGCTTCAGGTCTGGCATAATGGCGCTACAGCCGATAGGCAACATGCGGACCGGCTGGCGCTTGACCGCGCCCTCCTTTGCCTTACAGGGTCGAGGCATGCTCGATGATGCCGCCATATTCGAAGCCAGCCTTGCGATGCGGGCGCGAGCCGTCGAAGATCTGCTTCGTCGGTTACTCGACAGCCGCACCCGGTCGGGCGAGGTCGCACGACCGGAAAGGCTGCTTTCTGCAATGCGACACGGGGTCTTTAATGGCGGCAAGCGCCTGCGGCCGTTTCTCGTCATGGAAAGCGCTGCCATATTCGACGCAGACGAACACGCCGCGTTGCGCGTGGCGGCGGCGCTCGAATGCGTCCACTGCTATTCGCTGATCCACGACGATCTGCCGGCAATGGACAATGACGATTTGCGCCGCGGCAAGCCGACGGTTCACAGGGCCTTCGACGAGGCCACCGCAATCCTCGCCGGAGACAGTCTGCTGACACTGGCTTTTGACATTATCGCCGATGAGGCAACCGGTTTCGACGCTGCACGTCGCGCGGCTCTTGTCCTGGCGCTGGCGCGGGCCTCCGGCATAGGTGGCATGGCAGGCGGTCAGGCGCTGGACCTTGATGCGCAGCGCTCGCATCCGCAGGAGTCGGGCATCATCATGTTGCAGGCGATGAAGACCGGCGCTCTGATCCGCTTCGCCTGTGAAGCTGGCGCGGTTGCCGCCGGCGCACCTGCTGCCGATCGTGAGAGGCTGGGCGAATTCGGCACCGCCATTGGGCTGGCCTTCCAACTCGCCGACGACCTGCTCGACGTCACGGCCGACGCGGCGAGCATGGGCAAGGCAACCGGTAAGGATAGTGCGGCCGGCAAGGCGACGCTTGTCGCCTTGAATGGCGTTGATTGGGCAAGGCAACAGCTCGCCGGGCTTGTTGGTCAGGCGCAAGGGCTTCTCGATACCTATGGCGAGCGCGGCGCAATGCTGCAGTCGGCTGCACGATTTGTCGCCGACCGCCGGAACTGAGGGCCCCACACGAAATTTTAATGTAAATTCAGCTAATCCCTAGCATGAAAGTCGTCGGGGATATGCGTCTGTCGATCCATTCAACATTCATCGACTCGATCAGATGGCGCTATCTGTCGGGGCTCTTGATCGTCGCAGTGACCTGCGGAGCGATCATTTTTACGATGAATCACAACAACGCGTTCCGCCACGATATTGATGACATCGGCCACAAGCTGATCGAGCTGCGAAGGCTGCTGGACAGGGCGACCGTGTTCGCCGAGCAAGCCTCCCGGACATTAAATGATCAAACGCGCGCGCAGGTTCTCGTTGCAGCTTCAAAGCACATCGAGGGATTGAGAACAGCCATCGACGTGCTTGAACCTGACATTTCGGCGATCAGACCCAAGCTGACGGTGGCCAGCAATGACGTGCTCGATTCTGCGGCCGCCAACGGCGACCTGTTCTGGTCGGTTCGGGATATTATGCGAAATCTCGGCCAGGTCGGGACACCCTTTGCCGGCAGCGAGAAGGCCTACGCCGAAATCAAGGTCCAGAACGACTCGTTCGCCCAGACGATGTTGTTGCGTGCCGTCGACGCGTTCGATCGGGAGGACGTCCAGGCCGAAACCAAGACAGGAACCCTGCTCCTGTGGTCAATGGTCATCCTGCTGGTGGTTCTTGCCAGTGTGGCGTTCTGGATTTTCAGACCCATGGAAAGGGTTATCCAGCAGGCTTTCGCCGAATCCTCCCGGTTGCTGCTTCAGGCCGAGGCGGCCGACCGCGCCAAGTCCGAATTTCTCGCCAACATGAGCCACGAAATCCGTACGCCGATGAATGGCGTGCTGGGCATGGCGGAATTGCTTGCCAAGACCGACCTTACATCGCGACAGAAGACGTTCACCGACGTTATCGTCAAATCGGGCAACGCGTTGCTGACCATCATCAACGATATCCTCGACTTCTCCAAGATAAACGCGGGGCAACTGTCATTGGAGAACGCGCCTTTCCGGCTGGCCGAAGCTGTCGAAGACGTAGCGGCGCTGGTATCCGTCAGGCTGGCGGAAAAGGATCTGGAGCTTATCGCGCGAATCGATCCGCGGCTGCCTCCGTTCGTGGTGGGCGATGTCGGGCGCTTCCGGCAAATCATTGGCAATATGCTGGGGAATTCGGCCAAATTCACTGAACAGGGTCATGTTCTGGTCGATGTCTCGGGGGAAGTCGTCGACGGCATTGCACAACTTAAAGTACAGGTGGAGGACACCGGAATCGGGATTCCCGCAGAAAAGCTTGAGACCGTTTTCGAGAAATTCGCCCAGGTGGACGGTTCATCGACACGACGCCATGAAGGAACCGGTCTTGGCCTTGCAATCGCTGCCAGGCTGGTCGATCTCATGGGCGGAAAGATCGGCGTCGAGAGCGAGGCCGGCCGGGGCTCGATCTTCTGGTTCTCGGCTGCGATGCCTATCCACACCGGACAGGTGGTCGCCGCAGCCGTACCCCTCGATGTTGCCGGCGCCCGTGTGCTCGTCATTGACGACAATCCGGTCAATCGAGAAATTCTGATCGAGCAACTGCGTAGCTGGGGCTTCGACTGCGCGGCCACCGAAAGCGGGGCGGTCGGACTGGCATTTCTGAAGCGTGCGACGCAATTGCGCTCCAGGGTCGACTGTGTCGTCCTCGACTATCAGATGCCCGATATGAACGGCCTCGACGTGGCTACCGCCATGAGCCTTGAAGTAACCACATCAAAGATTCCGATCGTGCTTCTCACCTCGGTCGATCAGATCGATTTCGGCCGTCTGGCGGCGGATTTCAACATATCCGCGCATCTCACCAAACCGGCCCGATCGACGGTGCTGCTTGGTGCGGTCGTTTCGGCCATACAGGACAGGCGCGGCGGAGACGCGGCCGCGCGGCGCGGGCCGGAGGTGGTGGGAGTCTCGCCGCCGACGCCGGTCGCAGTGAGGCCACCGGTCGTCGCGATACCGGAGTTTCATGGTCCGCAAAGCAGCAATGGGGCCACGATCGATATATTGGTGGCCGAGGACAACGAGGTTAACCAGTTGGTTTTCGGGCAGATTTTGAATGGTCTCGGCCTGACCTACCGCATTGTCGGCAACGGGCGTCTGGCGGTCGATGTGTACCTTGCCATGAAGCCAAAAGTGATCCTGATGGACATCTCGATGCCGGAACTGAACGGCTACGAGGCAACCATCGCGATACGCGGCATCGAGGCGGCAAACGACACGCGGACGCCGATCATCGGCGTCACGGCGCATGCATTGAAGGGCGACCGCCAGAAATGCATCAATTCCGGTATGGACGATTATTTGCCGAAGCCGATCTCGCCCGACCGGCTTGCGGCAAAGATCGCCTTCTGGGTGAACCAGCAGCCAGTCGCGGCGCGGGCCTGAAGCGCCCGGCTCAGCGGTTTCTCAAAACGACGCACGAACCTCCAACCGATTGGATTTCCTGACATATCCTGTCCGCCTCAGGGCGACTCCCGGCGCCTATCCGCACCACGTAAATGCCCCGTCGGCCGCGCGGCGATCGAATGCGGCTGACGACGGGTTCATGTCCGGCGACGGCTTTGGCGATCCGGCGGCTCACCCTTTGCCACTGCCGGACCGCGGCGTCTCTGCGGAAATTGCCGGCAACCTGAATGCCCCACGGCTTCACGCTGACCGTCGACATCGCCACAATAGGTGAACGAATTGAGCGCAATTGTCTGCACGCAACTTCAAAAGTCTTTTTTGAATCAAGCGGTTGTACCGTACCGGCGTATTTCGGGTCGGAAAATTTATCCACAGGCTCGCCCATGACGTCCAAAACATAGCTCTCTGTTTCCATGGGCAAGTATCCGCCAGCCGAAAGCCAGCGCGATACCCTGGCCTCGCCGGCATTGTAGGCGGCAGCGGCGAGGCCGAGGTTGCCGAATCCCATTTTCAGCTCGGCAAGATACTTGGCGGAGGCCGGAATCGCCTTGCCGATGTCGAATGAATCGTCGAGTCCCCGCATCGCCGCGGTGCCCGGCATGAACTGCGCAATGCCCTCGGCCCCAACCGGACTGATTGCACCGGGATCGAAGCGGCTCTCCTTGAAGATCAGGCGTGCGAAGAAATCACGCGGCAGCACATTCCGCTCCGCCTCGCGGCCGATCAGGGCGCAGATCCGGCCGATGGTGACCGGCTTGCCGCGTCCGGGAGGATCAGCGAGCGCGTCGGCGGGCAGCCATATCATCGCGCCAAGCAGCAGGCAGGCGGCTTGCCTGACAGGCACCGGCCTATTCCGCCGCGCGGCTGCCGCGCCCGAAACGCTGCTCGATATAGGCCGCGACCATCTTTTCGAATTCGTGCGCAATATCGGGACCGCGCAGCGTAGCGGCCTTGGCGCCGTCGATGAAGACGGGCGCGGTCGGCGTTTCGCCGGTGCCGGGCAGCGAGATGCCGATGTCGGCATGCTTGGATTCGCCCGGTCCGTTGACGATGCAGCCCATCACCGCGACCTTGAGTTCCTCGACGCCCGGATATTTTTCGCGCCAGACCGGCATGTTCTTGCGCAGATCGGCCTGAATGCTCTGTGCCAGTTCCTGGAACACGGTCGAGGTGGTGCGGCCGCAGCCCGGACAAGCGGCGACGATCGGCACGAACTGGCGAAATCCCATGGTCTGCAGGATCTCCTGGGCGACCTGCACTTCGCGGGTGCGGTCGCCATTGGGTTCCGGCGTCAGGGACACGCGGATCGTGTCGCCGATGCCCTGCTGCAGCAGGATGCCCATGGCGGCCGAGGAGGCGACGATGCCCTTGGACCCCATGCCGGCCTCGGTCAGGCCAAGATGCAGCGCGTGGTCGGAGCGGGCGGCCAGAGCGGCATAGACGGCGATGAGGTCCTGCACCGCCGAGACCTTGGCCGACAGGATGATGCGGTTGCGCGGCAGGCCGATCTCCTCAGCGGTCGCGGCCGACAGCAGCGCTGACTGCACGATGGCCTCGCGGGTGACTTCCTGCGCCGTCAGCGGGGAACCGTTTGTTCGGTTTTCGTCCATCAGCCGTGTCAACAGAACCTGATCGAGAGATCCCCAGTTAACGCCGATCCGCACCGGCTTGCCGTAACGGATGGCCATCTCGACAATGGCGCCGAATTGCTTGTCCTTTTTTTCCTTGAAGCCGACATTGCCGGGATTGATGCGGTATTTTGCGAGCGCCTCGGCGCAGGCGGGATGATCGGCAAGCAGCTGGTGCCCGATATAGTGAAAATCCCCGATCAGCGGCACATCAATGCCAAGACGGAGAAGCCGTTCATGGATGCGCGGCACGGCGGCCGCCGATTCGTCGCGATCCACGGTGATGCGCACCAGTTCCGAACCGGCGCGGTGAAGCGCCGCGACCTGCGCCACCGTCCGGTCGACATCGGCAGTGTCGGTGTTGGTCATGGACTGCACGACGACGGCCGCACCGCCGCCGACCAGGACGCCGCCGACGTCGACGCCGACGGATTGCCTGCGGAGAAACGGGGATGCATAGAATCCGGTCATTGCCGGCAGCCTTTCACGAAGATATCCGCCTTGAGGTGGCGAAGGTTGCCGCCACTGTCAACTCCCATGGACGCCGCTTGGCAAGCGCAACGGATTTTGTGACGTGCTCGCGGACTGCTCCAACATGTCCCCGATCCGGCGTGGCCGTCCGACCGACAACGCGCATCAGCGTCTCAGCGCACCGGCGTTGCGCATGCGCATCGCCGGCGCTCGCCGCCATGGTCGAGGGCGGTTGCAGCTTCGCCACACCAACCGGTTGCAAGGCGGACGACCGAAAGGCCGGCATGCAACATGGGGGTGCGAACATGCGGCATGCTGACAGCTACTGCCAGTTCGCGAAGCGGACAAAACACCGGATTTCGCTGCGTTTTCGGACCCGCTATCAGGAGTTGTAGCCGGTGGAGGGGCGCGTTCCGACAGAGACGGCGTGGCGGCGTTGTTTTGTGACTATATTGCACTGCAACTTTGATGTATTAGGCTCAGGACCTATTAAAATGCTTGCGAAGATGATGATCGGTTGATTCAATGGTGGCGCGAGGAGGCGCTGCCATGAGTGATCTGATCTGGTTGTCGGAGGCGCAGATGCGCCGGATCGAGCCGCATTTTCCGCTGTCGCACGGCGTGCCTCGGGTTGATGATCGTCGGATCATCAGCGGGATCATCTTCGTGATCAGGAACGGCCTGCGTTGGCGTGATGCGCCGGCTGCCTACGGTCCGCACAAGACGATCTACAATCGCTTTATTCGTTGGAGCCGAATGGGAGTGTTCAACAAAATCTTCTCCGGGCTGGCTGCAAAGGGCGGCAAGCCTGACCGGCTGATGATCGACGCAACTCACCTGAAGGCACACCGGACGGCGGCCAGTCTGCTCAAAAAGGGGCTGTTCCCCGACGTATCGGACGCACCAAGGGCGGCCTGAACTCCAAGCTCCATGCCGTGTGTGACGGCCAGGGCAGACCGCTGGTCATGCTGCTGAGCGAAGGACAGATGAGCGACTACAAGGGCGCGGCGCTGATGATCGATGCCTTGCCCAAGGCCAAAGCGTTGCTGGGCGACCGGGGCTACGACGCCGACTGGTTCCGAGCCGCCCTGGCAGAGCGCAAGATCACCGTCTGCATCCCCTCAAAGAGCAACCGGAAAATACCGATCCCGCACGATGCCGTGCTCTACCGCCAGCGCCACAAGATCGAGATCATGTTCGGTAGGCTCAAAGACTGGCGGCGCATCCACACCCGCTACGATCGATGCGC
>JBKJRE010000280.1:0-2838 GCA_046594775.1 Rhizobiaceae bacterium
TCAAAGGGAGCGAAGCAGGGGCCGGATCAGCGGTCTCGCCTTCGATCGCGAGCGAGCCGATCAGCCGGTTCACGGCCACATCCGCGGTTCCTGCCGGCACAATAATGCTGTGGAGCACGCCGTCACTGGGGGCTTCCACCTCCATCGTCGCCTTGTCGGTCTCGATTTCGGCAAGGATGTCGCCCGATCGCACCTTGTCGCCAACCGCCTTCAACCACTGGATCAGGTTGCCCTTCTCCATGGTCGGCGACAGCGCTGGCATCAGGATATCGATCGGCATTTCAGCTCCAGTTTCCTTGGTCTCGCGGGCTCAGCGATAGCAGACGCGGCGAACCGCATCGGCGATGCTGTTCTGGTTCGGAATGACGGCCCGTTCCAGCTTGTCGTTGTACGGCATCGGCACTTCCATCGAGCCCAGCCGCTCCACCGGCGCGTCGAGCCAGTCGAAGGCGAGCTCGTTGATCTGTGCGGCGATTTCGCCGCCGAGGCCGCCTGTGCGCCATGCTTCGTGGACGACGACGCAGCGATGCGTCTTCTTCACACTGTTGATGAAGCAATCCATGTCCAGCGGACGAAGCGTCCGCGGATCGATGACCTCAACCGAGATGTTCTCACGAGCCAGTATGTCGGCTGCCTGCAATGCGCGCTCGACCATAACCTGCGTGGCGATGACAGTGACGTCGGTGCCAGCGCGCTTGATGTCGGCCTTACCGATCGGGATCTGGTAAGGCTCCTCCGGCACTGGACCGGGCTGGCCGAGATAGAGCAGCTTGTGCTCCAGAAACATCACTGGATTGTCGTCGCGGATCGAGGAGATCAGCAGACCCTTGGCGTCGTATGGCGTGGACGGCGCCACCACGATCAGGCCGGGCACATGTGCAAACCATGCTTCCAGCGATTGAGAGTGCTGCGCCGCCAATCGGATGCCGCCGCCCTGAGGACCGCGAAACACCACCGGAACGGTTGGCGATCCGCCGAGCATGTAGCGGAGTTTTGCCGCCTGGTTGACGATCATGTCCATCATGAAGGTGACGAAATCGAAAATCTGAATTTCGGCGATCGGTCTGCGGCCGCACACGGCGGAACCGACTGCCGCGCCGGCGATTCCCATCTCAGAGATGGGCGTGTTCATCAGCCGGTCCTTCCCAAATTTCTGGAACAGGCCGCGCGTTACGCCGAACGTGCCTCCGATGTGGCCGACATCCTCGCCGATCACGAAGACGCGCTCGTCACGTTCCATCTCCTGCGACATCGCTTCTTTGAGCGCTTCCAGGTAGGTCAGCTCCCGCGTGCCCGGGGCAGGCTCGATGGCGCCAGCCGAGTTCAGCGGCGCGGAAACCGCCGGCATCAGGCTTTCGACTTCCGGCTCAGGCGAGTTCTTGGCGAACTCCACGGCCACGTTGATTTCGGCGTCGGCTTCAGCGGTCAGTTCGGCGAACTCGCTGTCGGTAAGGGTGCCGCGATCCTTCATCATTGCGGCGCAGCGCGTGATCGGATCCAGCTCTTTCCAGCGCTCCACTTCATTGTCTTCGCGGTAACCGGGCAGATTGGCGCGCATCGAATGGTCGCCATGCCTGTAGGTCATGGCTTCGATCAGGGTCGGGCCCTCGCCGGCGCGAGCTCGAGCGATTGCTTCGTCCACCGCGGCGTAGACAGCCACGACGTCGTTGCCGTCGATGGTTTCGCCGGGCACGCCGTATCCTGCCGCGCGGGCCGAGATCGATCCGCCTGCCGTCGATTCGAGAAATGACGTGGACAGGCCATACTGGTTGTTCTCGCAAAGGAAGACGATCGGCAGCTTCCATATGGCTGCCATGTTGAGGGCCTCGTGGAAGATGCCTTCGTTGGCTCCACCGTCGCCGAAGATGGCGACACCGGCGTCCGTCGATTTCCGCTGCTTGGCGGCCAGCGCCGCCCCAATGCCGAGTCCCATCGACGCGCCTACAATGCCATTGGCGCCAATGATATTGAGTTCGATGTCGGCAACATGCATGGAGCCGCCAAGGCCACCGCAGATTCCGTCGCGCCGGCCAAGCAGTTCGGCCATCATGCGCGAGACATCAGCGCCCTTGGCGATGCAATGGCCGTGGCCGCGGTGGTGGGTGGCGATGAAATCGCTGCGCAGGAGCGGGTAGCCGGCACCGGCGGCGACAGCCTCCTGGCCGACCGAAGAATGCGCGGTTCCCTTGACCAGCCCGCTTTGGAACAACTCACTGGTCCGTGTCTCGAACGCGCGTATGACCAGCATCGTCTTGAGCAACTGTTTCAGTTCGGCATCGTCGAGCTTGGGAGCATTGCGCGTCGCCAACCGATAGTCGGCGCCATTGCCGGTGGCGGACTTCAGTGCCGCGGCCTTCGGTTTGGCCTTGCCTCTGCCCTGCTCGAGACGTGGTGCGCGGACTACATTGGCATTTTTCATGGAGCCCTCACCCGGCACGTCGTGCGCTGGCGACATGCCGCGCGGGATGCACCGTAATTCGATACGCTTTGGCCCGGTGTTCCAGAACCTGGCGCCTTTTCGCGCGATTCTCGCCGGGCGACCCAGCCACCGACGTCATGTTATTCGTTGCCGTAAACTCAGACATTTGCGCGCCGCTCGATAAGTTCGATCGTTACCTTGTCCGGGGTGCGCAAGTACGACACGCGCACACCGGCGTTCGGTCCGCCGCTCTTGTTGACAAAGGGAGGAGAGATCGGCGTTGCGCCGAATTGTTTCAGATGCAGGATCACCCCATCGACATCGCTGACATCGAAGGCGATGTGGGCAAAGCCGACGTCGCAGGGCCTGGCGTCGACAGTGGTCCTGTCGGCCGGTCCGAGATACTCGATCAGCTCGAC
>JBKJRE010000146.1:0-7450 GCA_046594775.1 Rhizobiaceae bacterium
TCAAAAGAGCGCATCGAACAGGCCAAGGAGGAATGGAAGACCGGTCGCTTCGACATCGTGCCTGGCGACGATGCCGAATACATTCCCTTGCCAGACGACTGATACGCACTGCCCCACACTGGCGCCGGCCGTATTGCACGCTGGGATTGCGTCGATTGCGCTCCTGCTAACCTTATGTTTACGTTGATATTTGTGGGTTTGATTACTCTGTCTCTTGGCCGTTTTTTAGCCGCCGCCTGCTAGAATGGGCTCAAGGCAGGGGGATAAAAATGAAAGCGCTGATGACTTGCGGGGCCGTGCTGGCCGTGCTCGCTGCGCCGGCGGCGGCGGGAAGCCGCTACGATCGCAAGCTTGAACAGGCCATTCTCAACATCGTCGCCGGCAAGATGGGCGACATTCGCGGCGGCTTCACGTTTGACGCCAGGCCCCAACTGGTGGTCAGCAGGGACACCATGTTCACCGTGTCGATCGGCATCGAAACCGCGCGCCTTGCCAAGCCGCTCTCCATTCCTTCGGGCATCACGCTGGCAGACCAACGCAAGGTGTCGCGCATCATCGCCTATTGAGTCCGCTTGCCTTTCGGCCTTGCATTCTCCAATGAAGGCCGATGGCCGCAGCGCATGAATCTTCCCACAGGACCCGGCTCGACGAGCATCTCGTCGCCCGAGGATTGTACGTCAGCCGGTCGCGCGCCCGTGATGCCATTGGCCGTGGCGCAGTCACGATAGACGGCTCGATTGCGGCGAAGGCCGGCCAGCCGGTCTCTGCGTCCAGTGACATCCGGGTCGACGATCCCGCCCGCCACTATGTTTCGCGCGCCGCGCTGAAGCTGATTGCCGGCCTCGACCATTTCGGCTTGGATCCGGCGGGTTGCTCTGGTCTCGATATCGGTGCCTCGACCGGCGGCTTCACGCAGGTGCTTCTGGCGCGCGGCGCAGCCCATGTCACGGCGATAGACGTCGGCAACGGCCAGATGGATCGACGCATCGGTTCGGACCCCCGCGTTACCAGCATCGAGGGGCTGAACGCCCGCAACCTTGTCAACGCCGACCTAGCCGGCCGCAATCCTGACTTCCTAGTCAGCGATGTCAGTTTCATTTCGCTGACCGTCGCGCTGCCGCCAGCCCTGGCGCTTTGTGTCCCGGGCGCCCGTGCGGTCTTGCTGGTCAAGCCGCAGTTCGAGGCCGGCCGTGCCGCCATCGGCAAGGGCGGCGTTCTCAGAAACGCGGGCGAGGGCGCCGTGGTCGCGCAACGGCTTCATGCCTGGCTCGAAAACATGCCGCACTGGCGTGCCCTTGGCTTTTGCCCTTCGCCTGTCGAGGGCAGCGACGGAAACCAGGAATATCTGCTTGCCGGGATCAAGGATCGATGACCGAGAGATACGAGATAGCGCGGCTTGGCGCCCAGGGTGACGGGGTCGCCGAGACCCAATCCGGGCCGGTGTTTGTGCCCTTCGCGCTGCCCGGCGAAATCGTTGTCGCGGCGCGGACGAAGGATCGCGCCGAACTTGTCTCGATCGAGCAGGCATCGCCGCAGCGCATTGTGCCGGCCTGCCGGCATTTCGGCATCTGCGGCGGCTGTTCGGTGCAGCATCTGGAGCCCGGTGCGTATCACGTCTGGAAACGGGAAAATCTGATCCAGCCCCTGCGCAGCCAGCACATCGAGGCCGAGACAGGCGAACTTGTCGCCTGCGCGCCGCATACCCGCCGGCGCGTCACCTTCACCGCGCGAAAATCCGACAAGGGCATGGTCCTCGGCTACCACCGGGCCCAGTCGAACGAGCTCGTCGACATTGCCGAATGTCCGATCTCGTCGCCGCAGATTGTCGGGGCGCTCGACCGGCTGCGGGTGCTTGCCGGCATGATCTGCGCCACGCCAAAACCCTTCCAGATGGTTGTCACCGCCACCGACACCGGCCTCGATATCGCCGCCCGCCAGTCCGGCGTTCCGGGCGAAACCCGCCGCCGGGTCGCTTCCGACTTCGTGCTGCGGGAGGGTTTTGCGCGCCTCACCATTGACGGCGAGATTGTGCTTGAGGCGCGTAAGCCCTCAGTCATGTTCGGCGAGGCATCCGTTCTGCTGCCGCCTGGCGCTTTTCTTCAGGCGACGGCCCTTGCGGAGCGCGCCATGGCCGAGCTTGTATGCCAGCATCTGGCGGGGGCGAAGAAGGTCGTCGACCTTTTCGCCGGCTGCGGCAGCTTCGCCTTGCGGCTGGCGCGCCAATCCGAAGTCCGGGCGGTGGAAAGCGATGCCGCGTCCCTGTCTGCCCTGGACCGCGGCTTCCGTTTCACGCCCGGTCTGAAACGGGTGACCACCGAGCGCCGCGATCTGATGCGGCGACCTCTTACCTTCAAGGAGCTGAATTCCTTCGACGGGCTCGTTTTCGATCCGCCTCGCGCCGGCGCCGAGGATCAGGCCAGGCAGATCGCCCGCTCTGACGTGCCGTTCGTCGCCGCCGCCTCATGCAATCCTTCGACGCTGGCGCGAGATCTGTCGATCCTCATCGCCGGCGGCTATCGGCTGGAGAGCGTCACGCCCATTGACCAGTTCCTGTGGTCGCCGCATGTCGAGGCGGTGGCGTTGCTGGAAAAGCCGAAGAAGCGGCGTTGATGCGCTGCCGGACAGCTTGCCGCCTGTCCGGGTCAACTGCGCAGCAGCCTGTCCACGAAGGCCGGCACGATGCCGGCTGCCGGCCCGTGCTCGGCCTCGTCGAAATGTGCCGCCCCGGCCGATGGTTCGAGGTTGAGCTCGACGGTTCTCGCACCGGCTGATCGGGCTTCGCGCACGAAGCCGGCCGCCGGATAGACATTGCCGCTGGTGCCGATGGAAACGAACAGGTCGCATGCCGCGAGCGCCGCGAGGATGCGGTCCATATGGTAGGGCGTCTCGCCGAACCAGACGATATCTGGCCTCATCTGGCCCGCTTTCGCGCAGGACGGGCAATGCGAGTCCAGGGACATCTCGTCATGCCATCCGCAACGCTCGCCGCAGGCGCTGCACAGCGCCCGGTCGTGCTGGCCGTGCATATGGATCAGCCTTTTTGTTCCGGCCGCTTCGTGCAGCCCATCCACATTTTGCGTCACCAGCAGAAAGTCGCCGCGAAATTCGCGCTCCAGTCGCGCCAGGGCCAGATGCGCCGCGTTCGGCTCTGCGGAGCGCACATTGCGTCGCCGCCAGTTGTAGAAGGCGTGCACCCGCGCCGGATTGGCGGCAAAACCTTGCGGCGTCGCCACCTCGCGATAATCGACCTTCGTCCAGATTCCGTCCGGATCCCGGAAGGTCGAGATGCCGCTTTCGGCGGAGATGCCTGCACCCGTCAGGACAACGATGGAAGAGGTTAACGGCACCGTCCGAAGCGTTTTACACCCGCGTCCCGCCGACTGTCATCTGGTTCATCCGCAGATGCGGTTGACCGACGCCCACCGGCACACCCTGTCCGGCCTTGCCGCACATGCCAATGCCATTGTCCAGCTTCATGTCGTTGCCGACCATCGAGACCCTGTGCATGGCGTCCGGGCCATTGCCGATCAACATGGCGCCCTTGATCGGCTGGGTCACCTTGCCGTTCTCGATCATGTAGGCCTCGGTGCAGCCGAACACGAACTTGCCGGAAGTGATGTCCACCTGTCCGCCGCCGAAGGACACCGCGTAGATGCCCTTGTCGACGGAGCCGATGATCTCCGCCGGGTCCATGTCGCCGGAAGTCATGTAGGTGTTGGTCATGCGCGGCATCGGCTGATGCGCGTAGGATTCACGTCGTCCGTTGCCGGTGGCGGCCATCCCCATCAGCCGGGCGTTCTGACGGTCCTGCATATAACCCACCAGCTTGCCGTCCTCGATAAGCACGGTGCGGTTCGTCGGGGTCCCTTCATCGTCAACCGTCAACGATCCGCGCCGCTCGCTGATCGTGCCGTCATCGACCACCGTCACGCCCTTGGCCGCGACCTGACTGCCCAGCAGCCCGGCGAAGGCCGATGTTTTCTTGCGGTTGAAATCGCCTTCCAGCCCGTGGCCCACCGCTTCGTGCAGCATCACGCCGGGCCAGCCATTCGACAGAACGATGTCGAAGGTGCCGGCCGGGGCCGGAATCGCCTCCAGATTGACCAGCGCCTGCCTAAGCGCTTCGGCCGCTGCATGCTTCCAGCTGTCCTCGATGACGAATTCGCCAAAGCCCTTGCGTCCGCCAACGCCGAAGGAGCCGGACTCCTGCCGGTCACCCTGACCAACGACCACGGAAACATTCATGCGAACGAGCGGCCGGACATCGCGCACCATCTGTCCGTCGGCGCGCAGGATCTCGACATGCTGCCACGACGAAGCCAGCGACGCGGTGACCTGCCGGACGCGCGGGTCCTTGGCGCGCAGATGTGCGTCGATTTCCTGAAGCAGCTTGACCTTGGCCTCGAAGGACGGTGAGCCGATCGGGTTCTCTTCGCCGTAGAGATGACGGTTGGTGCGCGGCGGCGCTTCCGCCAGCGTGCCCGAATAGCCTGTCTTGACGGCCGAGACCGCGTCCGAGGCGCGGCGAAGCGAAGCTTCCGACAGTTCGCTCGAATGGGCGTAGCCCGTGGCCTCGCCGGCCACGGCGCGCAGGCCGAATCCTTGGTCGGTACTGTAACTTGCGGTTTTCAGGCGGCCATTATCGAACATCAGCGCCTCGCTCTCGCTGCTTTCGAGATAGAGTTCGCCATCGTCGCTTCCATCGATCGTTTCGGCGACCATCTTCTTGAGGCGCTCTTCCGAGCAGTCGAACAGGGCTGTCAGGGATTTCGTCATAAAAACAGTCTCTCGGGTCTGGAGGCGTTCTTGCTAGCTGCATATCTAGGTTCTGCGGCGCGGCCAATCCAGTGTCGGCGCGAAGCTGCGTCCGGTCCGCGGGCATGTCGATCCTGTCTGCCGGAGGCTCCGGCAGCCCTACAGGCTCGTGCGCTGGGCGAACAAGAGTAGGATGGTGTGCGTGGCCGCCTTTAGGGCAATGCGGCGAACGCTTCGCCAAACCCTGTCAGGTCCACGGGAATGCCGATGCCTTCCTCCGGGGTTGCGAAAACGATGAAGGTCGCTTCCTTGCCGGTCTTCAGCGTGTCGAGCAGCTGCTGCTCGAGGATCACTTCGGCATAGCAGCCATCGGCGAAGCACTGCTTGAAATACGCCCGGCCATTGTCCTTCTTGTCGATGTAGAGACCGAGACCGGTCGGCAGCAATACGCCGAGCGGCGCCAGCACGCGCATGATCTCGGCCTTGCGGTCGGCGGTGCGCAGTACCACCACGGACAGCCCGAGATCGGCGCGATCCTCTGCGACGACGTTCTGCATCATGATGCACTGCTCCGACGTGGCGCCAGCCGGGGTGTCGCATATGATCGACCAGGAACCATGCGTCGAGCGAACCGATCCATTCTGTTGCGCCTGGACCGGCCATGCGAGCCCGGCCAGTACCGCAAGAGAGATGACCTTGGCAAAGGTCCTGCATAACCCTGACTTCATGACAGCTCCGATCCGAATCACGGCAGAAACTGCCGAGCGGGCCCCGATTATAGGATAACACATCACCCGAACCAGCAGAGCGGGGAGTTTTGTTCGTTCTTGACGCCGAATTTGCCCGAATTGCGACATTGTGCGACACAATTTCGCGTCCTGTCCCGCCATCGTAGCCCGGATTGCCGGCGCAATCGTGCGCCAGCAGGGGCGGCGCAAGATACGGTCGCGCAAAAATGCCGCATCGTTTCGGCTGCTCCTTTCTTGCGGTCGGAAAGAGAGTATGGTTTGAACCACGACAGTGCGCTCGGGATTCCCGGGAGAGCCGGATCGAAACACGTGCGGTCGGCTGAACGGAAGCGGGAGATGAAAAGGTCGATGAGAAGACTTCTTGCAACGGCAGGCGCGATCGCCGCACTTTTTGCACCGGTAGCTGCCCAGGCGGCGCAGCCGACGCCGTGGCAGATGCGTTTTCAGCCCGCCGCTACCAATATGATGGAGCAGATCACCTGGTTCGAGGAATACACGCTCTGGTTCATCGTTCCGATCACTCTGCTGGTTCTGGCGCTGCTGGGATGGTGCATCCTGCGATTCCGCGCCAGCGCGAACCCGACGCCTTCCCGCACCAGTCACAACACGCTCATTGAAGTGATCTGGACAGTTGGTCCGGTCGTCATCCTGCTGTTCATCGCCGTTCCGTCTTTCCAGCTTCTGACCGCGCAGTACACGCCGCCGGAAGAGGCCAAGCTGACGATCAAGGCGACCGGCAATCAGTGGAACTGGGACTACGAATACCAGGTTGAGGACCCGCTCTCCTTCAACGCTTCACTGCTGTCCGACGCCGATCGTGGCGCCGCCGGCAAGGAAGATCGCGCCATCTATCCGCGGCTTCTGGCCGTCGATAACGAGGTCGTCGTGCCGGTCAACACGATGGTTCGTGTTCTGGTGACGGCGGCAGACGTGCTGCATGCCTTCGCCATGCCGGCCTTCGGCATCAAGACCGACGCGGTGCCAGGCCGCATCAACGAAGTCTGGTTCAACGCCACCAAGGAAGGCATCTATTACGGCCAGTGCTCCGAACTGTGCGGCAAGGACCACGCGTTCATGCCTATCGCCATTCGCGTCGTGAATGACGCCCAGTACAACACATGGCTTGCCGCAGCGCGCACCGATCTTGGCGGTGCGAACAAGTCATTGATGGCGGCGGTCGACGGGGCTGCCAAAATTGCCGACGCGGGCAACTGACAGGCAGACGGACAGGGATCAGGAGACGGAACATGGCAGGCGTTGCAGCTCACGACGATCACGAACACAAGCCCTACCAGGGCTGGGTTCGCTGGGTCTACTCCACCAACCACAAGGACATCGGCACGCTTTACCTGATTTTCGCGATCATCGCGGGTGTCATCGGCGGCGCCCTGTCCGTGGTCATGCGCATGGAACTGCAGGAGCCGGGCATCCAGATCTTCACCGGCTTGGCCTCCATGGTCTACGGCATGAATGGCGATGCCGCCATCGACGGCGGCAAGAGCATGTATAACGCCTTTACCACGGCGCATGCGCTGATTATGATCTTCTTCATGGTCATGCCGGCGCTGATCGGCGGCTTTGCCAACTGGATGGTGCCGATCATGATCGGAGCGCCGGACATGGCGTTTCCGCGCATGAACAACATTTCCTTCTGGCTTCTCCCGCCGGCCTTCCTGCTGCTGCTCATTTCGGCCTTCGTGCCAAGCGCGCCGGGCGCCTACGGCGTTGGCGGCGGCTGGACCCTCTACCCGCCTTTGTCTACGTCCGGACAGCCGGGGCCGGCGATGGACCTTGCAATCCTGTCGATTCATATAGCCGGCGCCTCGTCGATCCTCGGCGCCATCAATTTCATCACCACCATCTTCAATATGCGCGCTCCGGGAATGACGCTCCACAAGATGCCCTTGTTCGTCTGGTCGATGCTGGTCACCGTGTTCCTGCTGCTG
>JBKJRE010000244.1:0-3625 GCA_046594775.1 Rhizobiaceae bacterium
CCGCCGGCCGAGGCCTTTATCATCACCGGGTAGCCGATCTCTCCGGCGATCTGTTCCGCATGGCCTGCGTTTTCGATGACGCCGAGCCAGCCCGGAACAGTGCTGACTTTGGCGGCATTGGCCAACTTCTTCGATTCGATCTTGTCGCCCATGGCACGAATGGCCCTGGGCTTCGGACCGATAAAGACAATACCCTCAGCCTCCAGCGCTTCGCAAAAGGATGCGCGCTCCGACAGGAACCCGTAGCCCGGATGCACGGCTTGAGCGCCGGTATCCCGGCAGGCCTGAATGATCCTGTCGGTAACGAGATAGCTCTCCGCCGCAGGCGGCGGACCGATATGAACCGCCTCGTCCGCCATTTCGACATGTACGGCATTTCGGTCGGCATCCGAATAGACGGCGACTGTGGCGATGCCCATACGGCGCGCTGTCTTGATGACACGGCAGGCGATTTCCCCGCGATTGGCGATCAGGATTTTGGTGAACATGTCGAAGGCTTCCCCGGCGTATTACAACCTCTTATTCGCAAGCCGGCGCAGCCTCAAGGCGCAGACACAAATCTGGGGTACCCGATCGATACCCGCTACGCCGTGCGGGATTGATCGGACCGGTGAAACCTGAAAGTTTGCAGTCCGCAAATCAGGGAGAAGCCATTTCATGAAAACCCGCGCAGCCGTCGCCGTCGCCGCAGGAAAACCGCTCGAGATCATGGAGGTCGATCTCGAAGGCCCGAAGGCCGGCGAAGTGCTGGTCGAAATCATGGCGACGGGTATCTGCCACACAGACGAATTCACCCTGTCGGGCGCCGACCCGGAGGGCATCTTCCCCGCCATTCTCGGACATGAAGGCGCGGGCGTCGTGGTGGATGTCGGGCCCGGAGTGACCAGCGTCAAGAGGGGCGACCACGTCATCCCACTCTATACGCCGGAATGCCGTCAATGCCCGTCCTGCCTGTCGCGCAAGACCAATCTCTGCACGGCCATCCGCGCGACTCAGGGCCAGGGCCTGATGCCGGACAGCACCTCGCGCTTCTCGATCGGCAAGGACAAGATCTTTCACTATATGGGCTGCTCGACCTTCTCGAACTTCACCGTGCTGCCTGAGATCGCGGTGGCCAAGGTCAATCCGGAAGCGCCCTTCGACAAGATCTGCTACATCGGCTGCGGCGTCACCACCGGCATCGGCGCGGTGATCAACACCGCAAAGGTCGAGATCGGCGCAACCGCCGTGGTCTTTGGGCTTGGCGGCATCGGGCTCAATGTCATCCAGGGTCTCAGGCTAGCCGGCGCCGACATGATCATTGGCGTCGACCTCAACAACTCGAAGAAGGAGTGGGGCGAGCGCTTCGGCATGACGCATTTCGTCAATCCGAAAGAGATCGAGGGCGACATCGTCGCGCATCTGGTCAACATGACGAAGCGTGGCGCCGACCAGATCGGCGGCGCAGACTACACGTTCGACTGCACCGGAAACACCAAGGTGATGCGCCAAGCCCTTGAATCGTCCCACAGAGGCTGGGGCAAGTCGGTAATCATCGGCGTTGCGGGCGCCGGACAGGAAATATCGACCCGACCTTTCCAACTGGTCACGGGCCGAACCTGGATGGGCACGGCCTTCGGCGGCGCGCGTGGCCGCACCGACGTGCCGAAGATCGTTGACTGGTACATGGAAGGCAAGATTCAGATCGACCCGATGATCACCCACACCATGCCGCTCGAAGACATCAACAAGGGGTTCGACCTCATGCATGCCGGCGAATCGATACGCAGCGTGGTCATTTACTGACATGCCCGAGACGTTCGATGGCGGCTGCAGCTGCGGGCTGGTGCGCTACCGGATGACGAGCCGACCGCTGTTCGTGCATTGCTGCCATTGCACGTGGTGCCAGCGCGAGACTGGATCAGCGTTTGCCGTCAACGCGATGATCGAAAGTGAGCGGATCGAATGCGTGTCGGGCGAGACAGAGCGCGTCATGACGCCGAGCGCCAGCGGCAAGGGACAGATCATCCTGCGCTGTCCGCGTTGTCGCGTGGCTCTCTGGAGCCATTATGCCGGCGCTGGCGAAACGGTCGGCTTCGTCCGGGTCGGCACTCTGGACCAGCCCGCACTTCTGCCGCCCGATATCCACATCTACACCTCGACCAAGCTGCCGTGGGTCGAGCTGCCAATGGGAATTCCGGCCGTCGAAGAATATTATCAGCGCAGCAAGTTCTGGCCGCCGGATAGCCTAGAGCGCAGGCAGGCGATGCTCACGCGACAGGCAGAATGAGCATGCCCGAAGCTCCGAAAATCTACGTCGACGCTGACGCCTGCCCCGTGAAGGACGAGGCGATCAAGGTGGCAGAACGGCATGGCCTCGTCGTGACCTTCGTTTCAAATGGCGGGCTGCGGCCATCGCGCGATCCGATGATCCGCAATGTCGTGGTGCCTAAAAGCGCCGATGCGGCCGACGACTGGATCGTCGAGAATGCCAGGTCGAACGACATCGTCATCACCGCCGACATCCCGCTTGCAGCGCGCACGGTGGCGCTCGGGGCGCATGTCATCGGCATGACCGGAAAGCCCTTTACGACAGAGAGCATCGGCATGGCGGTGGCGATGCGCGATCTCAAGCAGCACTTGCGCGAAACAGGCGAGAGCAAGGGATACAATGCGAGCTTCTCGCCACGCGACCGCTCGTCATTCCTGTCGGCGCTCGATCAGGCTGTCCGGCGGGCGCAAAGGGCTTCCGAAGGATGAACGTGGCTGCCAACGCCAGTCCGATATCCTTGGTGGTGCGCGCATGCGGCGCCATGATAATGCTGCGCGAATGACATCCATCCTGCATCGACGCTACGCGACATTCTTCATTGCGGCGGGCTGCGCGATCGCCGCACTGCCAGCAGGACTGTGGTTTGCGCCGCAGATGACGATCCAGATCTGCGCCAATGTCCTGTTCCTCGTCTATCTGGTGCTCGAACTGTTGAAGCTGCCGCGGCTGACGCCGGCATTCCTGAAAAAGAATGCAGCCAATGAGGATGAGCCTGCCTGGCTGATCGTCGCCGTGACGTTTGTCGCCGTGATGGTCGCGGTCGGCTCGCTGTTTGTCATCCTCAACAGCGGCCAGCGCCCGCAATGGTGGGAATTGACCCTTTCGCTCGCCTCGGTAGCGCTCGGCTGGGCGACCATCCACACCATGGCCGCGCATCACTACGCGCATCTCTACTGGCGGCCGGGGCCTGGAAAGCGCGGCGCCGGGCCGAATAAGGCCGAACCGGGCCGCGGGCTGGACTTTCCGGGCGAAGACCAGCCGGGCGGCCATGATTTCCTGTATTTCTCGCTGGTCATCGGCATGACGGCCCAGACATCGGACGTTCAGATCACCAAAACGGCGGTCCGCAAGCTCAACCTTCTTCATGCGGTCGTCTCGTTCTTCTTCAACACGGTTCTGGTTGCCGCCGCAGTCAATGTCGCGGTGAGCCTGGGAAATTAGAACACTGCGTGAAGAACGCCGAAAAGAGCACAGGAAAATTGAAACCCGTTGATTGCTCATACCGTGTCTTCGGCACAGACTGAAACGATCAAGTTGCACTATCTGCTGTGGTCGGGAAAGCGAAAGCAATGCAACCACAATCGCGACACGGCG
>JBKJRE010000397.1:0-3408 GCA_046594775.1 Rhizobiaceae bacterium
AGAAGGAACCGGCCAAAATCGTCATTGCCGACTGCCCCCGCCATCCGTACTTGAGCGCCGGCTTCGGCCGCCGCCACAGCCTGGTTGCCGCCCTTTCCGCCGAACTTTGGACGCCAAGCGAAGCCTGTAACGGTCTCCCCCTTACGCGGCCGGTCGGGAGCATCGACGATGATATCGTAATGCAGGCTCCCCACCACGGTGATAACGGGTCTCGGGTCATGACTCATGTCGCTCGCCGCTTGGTCGTCACGGCCCCCATGGTTGCCGCAAGGTTTCGCTCGGCAAGTGCCAAGTCCCGCTGAGCGACCGCCGCAAAGACGGCGTCCAAAATAACCAACTGGGCGATGCGCGCGGCTGCGTTCTCTCCCAGCAGCGGCGACCCTTGTGCCGTTGAGCAGAGCACCACATCAGCGATGGAGGCGAGCGGGGAGGTCGCATAGTTCGTGAGGACGATGATCCGGGCGCCTCGTTTGCGCGCCAATTCCACGGGCTCGATGACCCCGGTTGTGGTTCCCGAATGAGAAAACCCGATCGCGACATCGCCTTCGCCGAGCAGCGAGGCAGACATCAACATCATGTGCGCGTCGTCAAAGACGCTCGTGCGGACGCCGATGCGGAGGAACTTGTGCGCAACGTCCCGCGCGATCTGGGCGGAACCGCCGATACCGTAGAGGTCACGCTGACCTGCGTGAAAAATCAGACCTGCTGCCCGGTCGAAGGCTTCCGGATCGAAGATAGCAAGCGTTTCTTCGAGAGCATGAATGGACGTCCGGAAAACTTTCTGGGCGAGTTCTCTGCCGGTGTCTTCCGGAGAAAGTTCGTGATGGAGATCGCTGGTCGGCTGGCGGTTGTAGTCATCAAGCGCGACCCGGAAATCCCTAAAACCCGAAAAGCCAAGTTTTTTGACGATCTTCACAATCAACGCATCAGACACGCCGGAGTCTTTGGCAATCGCCTTAAGCGGGATATTCGCATTAAAATCACGTCGCCCCAGCATCATTTCGACGATCCTGGCTTCCAAGGGCGTCAAGTGGGGCATCATCATGCGGATGCGTGGCCCCACCGTTCTGGGATCCTGGAATGCGATGTTCATTCTCGGCCCCTCGTCCCACGATCGATCAGAATTTCGACCAGTATGATAAGACCAGTGGCGAAGTGGCGTCGCGTATAGCATCGCCGCGTGTCAGGCCTTCGTCTTAAGAACGACATCACGTTGGGCGAATCCCTTGTGTTCCGCAGCGGTCTGTCAACGCCGTCAAGCGCGCGTAGGCGAAGCCTGTCAAGAGTGCCAGCGCGCAGCGGCGACAATCGATCCCATACGAATTGTCATGTGCTCTCCTCCATGTGACTACCGGACAATCGCCGCGGGCAAGCGATCGTTCAGGCGCTGCCGATCAGCGCAGCGTTGACGATTCTCTGGCTGGCGACTGCGTCCTGAAGCGCGAGCGCTTGGCCAAGATGGTTGTCGGCATCAAGTTTGTCGCCGATCTGGAGCAGCCTGTTGACGGTTGCGATGTTGGCCTCGCATTCGGCCACCGGATCAAGGCTGCTGATGTCGGGAAAGGTGTCGAAATAGAGCGCGCCGCGGTAGCCGTCGCGACGGATCTGGGTCAGCAGTTCCAATGTCGATCTGAGATGGACTGCTGCCACCATCAAGCCGTCGTCGCGCTTGGCATAGGCATCGTTCAGATGCACGCCGAGCAGTTTGCTGCGGCGGTGGATCAAATGCGCGGCAAGGGCTGGTTGTTCGCCCGCATACAGCGAATGAGCGAAATCCATGGTTACGCCGAGGTTCGGCGACCCGGCGTCGGCAATGGCCAGGAGGGTAGTTGCCGCATCGCGCAGCAAACTCTGCGCGCGGGGCTCGTCGGGCTTGTATTCGATGCTGATCTGGCAGTCTCGATCGTGGTCTGCGACCTCTCGAATTCCCTCGACCTCCCAGTCCCATGCCTGGGCGTAGTCAAGCTGGAAATTGTAGTCGAACCCATCTTGGCCGAGCCATACCGTCAACAGCTGTACGCCCATGGCACGGGCCGCATCGATCCCTCGCTTGGTCAGATCGATAGCCTCTCTCCTCACGAACTTATCAGGATTTGTGAAGGCTCCGCGCCTGAAGGCGGGATTAGTATAATAGCGCATTGCCAGTCCGTTGACTGTCAGGCCAAGGTCGCCAATCCGGCGCGACAGCGTCGCGGGATCTCCGGCCACGTGGTCCGGATAGTTGAGGTCGAGATCAGTTAATCCCTTGGCGCTTGCCGCTCGCGCGGCCATCTGTAACATGCTGGGCCCACCCACAAGGTCGCGCCAGAACAAGTGCGGAGCCGATCCGAAAGAATTGAGCCGGGTGGCAAAGCGGAAAGCTGTCATGTGGTGAGTCCAAGCTTGAAGAACTTCACGATTGATAGAATATTGGTGAAGTTGTCAATTGGGCGCCTAAATTTTTTGCGCAAGTTGAGTAGCAATTGATCGGGGCTGTTTTGCTGGGAAACCATCGAACCGCAAATTGCTGCGCGGCCGGATTGACTACGCGTCGACGACGCCTTGCGCAAGATGAAGCGGCCATATGGACCGATCCGATGCGCGGACGGCCGCATAGTCGTGAAGATGGACGGCGAGACATTGCCTGACGCAACGATTCCCAGCGCAACCGCGCGGCTGCTATCGCTGAGTGGCGTCAACCCGGCGCTGATAACAGATAACCATCCTGCTCATTCCGAGGCCAGCGCGCATCCAGTTGACAGTACCGACAGGACCGTTTCAGCGGTCCAATCGTGTGGAGGAGCCAATCCGCGATCAGAGCGGTGGCGCGTAAACCGGTGTGTCGATGCCCTCCATGCGCGCCTTGAGTTGAAGCGCGACGTATTTCGAGAAAAAGCGTTGCAGCGCAAGGTTGCCGCCTTGGAACCAGAGGTTTTGGTGCGCCACCGGCTTGTACATGTTGCGCAGTTCGCCGTGCCACGGTGCAGGGTCGTGGCGCACGCCGGAGCCCAGCCCCCAGCATGTGCCGATCCGGTCGGCCGCTTCACGCGACACGATCTTTGCCACCACCTCATGCATCGAATGAAAGCCGGTCGACTGGATGATCAATTCGGCTTCAATCTCGGAGCCATCGGAGAAGCGGACGCCATCGGGTGTCAGGGTTTTGATCTCGACACCCGACTTGACCTTGATCTGGCCGTCGATGATCAGCTGTGTGGCCCCCACATCCATATAGTAGCCAGAGCCGGTTCGAAGGGCCTTCATCATCAGGCCGGTATCGTCCTCGCCGAAATCCAGAAGGAAACCTGTGTCCTCCAGGCGTCGATAGAATTCGGAGTCGCGTTCACGGATTCGGTTGGTGATTTCACGCTGGAGAGGCGTCTGCATCGCAAAAGGTACGGCAGCCGCCAGCATATCGGCAGTATCGAC
>JBKJRE010000574.1:0-2925 GCA_046594775.1 Rhizobiaceae bacterium
TCACCGACAGCGACGGCACCAGCCGCATCGTCTACGAGACCGGCTACACGGCCGTGATCACAAAGGAACCCGGTGGCGGAACCAAGACGACGGTGCGCAAGTCGACTGCAGCCGAGACCCAAGTTCAGAAGCTGCTGGCCGGCAAAACTGGACAAAACGGCGGTGCCGGCAATTCGCCGACCGACCAGGCTGTTGTCGACAGCGGCATCGGAGCCACCAATTCGGGCCTGCCTGCCAACATGACCATCCCCGGATCACCCAAGCCGGTACAATCATCTGATCCGGATAAGGTCGAGCAGGTCGCGGGCATCGATGGCAAGACCCAGGACGACCTCGACAATACGGTCGCCGAGCAGCAGCCAGAGGAACAACCCCCGAATGCAAGGCTGCTGATGGCGCCTGCAACCTATCAGGCGTTTTTCGGCGGGTCGTTTCCGAATGCCGGGAGCCGCGGGCTTGTCGGCTCTACCCCGGCGACGGATCAGGTTCTGGCCCTGGTGCAACGGGCCGGACGCTTGGTATCAAGCGGCGCGCGGATCGATCTTCCGGACTATTCGGGTGTCGAGGGAGATACGATCCTTCAGCCCTTCGCCATCAGCAGCGGTGGCGCGACCTATCGGGGCAATCCGCTGTCGGGCACGGCCTATGCAGGGCGAGGCGACTTTGTCGTCTATTTTCTCGACATGGACGATGCCGATCCGGCACGCAACAGGCCGTTCTATCTGATCTATGGGACGCCTACCGACGCGCCAGCGCTCGTCAGCTTCGACACAGGGTTCGATGTCCGCGACTACACATTGACCGTTGATCCAATCCGTAACGTGCCGGTGCCGTTCTTCAGCAACGATCTCTACGGAGGCGGCTTCGCCCCCGGGACCTACAATTCCAGCGATCTGTTGGTTATCGAGCCAGGTTTTTCCGAAACGGCCGACATCCGGGCGTTCCAGTCCTGGGTGAGCATCGAAGGTTCGGGCGATTCCCAGAAAAGTGCCGCGTTCATCTTCGCTGGCAACGTCAGATTTGACGGGAGCGACAATCTCGTGATGGACGGTGGCCGGCGCGGCAGTTTCCGCTATTCTTCGGTGGATGGCATTACAAACCTGCGTGGTGGACTCTCGACGATCCCGGGTGGAAGTGGCGCACATTTCTTCGGGCCGAATGCCGACAATTTCGTTCTCGGCACACCAATCGACCCTGCCGACACGTTTTCCGACCGTCACAACGGCGCGGGCTTCACAGGCGACAGCACCGATGGCTATATCGGTGACGGAAATTTCTCCACGCACCACGTGGCGGATCTCATCGGAGAGACCCCGACCAGCACCTTTACCCGATCATCTCGCGATCTGAGCGGTTTCATGGCTGGGATGGGAGAATCGAATTACGACGGCCCCACCATGCCTTATCGCCTGTCGGATGGAGATGATGGTCCGAACCTGTCTGTCAGCTTCAATGCGGTGGACAATGCCTTTGCGGCGCAAGCTACCGTCTATGATGCCGACGATGACAATGACGGGTTGCGGAGCCTGCTGCTGACATTCGGTCACTATGACGGGGACTCCGGGCAAAGCGCCTATGTCGATGACACCTACTATGGCGCCCGAAACAACAGAAATCCCGAGAATTCAAGGCTGCGCAAGGATAATGACGACGACGTCGCCCAAGTCAGCGAGTACGGGGCCGGCAGCTACATCGTTTCCGGCCGTGCGAATCCTGTCGCCGGTTACGACCTGCTGGAAGGATGCAACAGCTGCGAGTTCATCCACTGGGGCTGGTGGGGTACCTTGGTTACGACAGCGGACGGCGCGGGCGTGCGAGACGACTTTGTGCACATGGGGACGTGGGCGGCTGGCGATATCAGTTCCGGCATCGACCAGAACCTTCCTCTTGGTCAGCTGCCGTTCGGCGGGTCAGCAACTTACTCTGGCTCGGCGATAGCTACAATATCGCGGCAGACGCCGGGCAACATCGACGGAACGCTGGACACAAGCTATATCGCGAAAGGAAGCTTCGGGCTGGACTATGATTTCTCCCAGAGGGCCGGCTACTTCTCGCTGGACATCGACAACATGGCCTTTGATTCTGGAGAAGGGGGCGTCAATGGTGTGGGGCCCAATAATTCTGCGCGAGAACTGTTTGCAGGCGAGATAGGCGCGCCTGGGGTCGGCGGAAGGGTCAGCGGGGCTTTCGTCAATGATGGACCGAATGTGGCAGCCGGCGTTATCGGCAACTTCAGCTTCAGCGGGTACGACTATGGGGGCAGCAACACCAATGTCGCGGGCACGGGTACATTTGCGGGACCGGGAGCTTCCCTCGCTCAATAGTACGCCATAGATTTTCCGGTAACGCGGAGATTGTTGCGTGCGGCGGCGTCGCCACATTCCTGCCCGTTTCCCGACATAGTCGGTTAACAGCCTGATAATGACTTCTGGGCATAAAGGCAGCGGCCAACGGGTCAGTTTTGACGGCGCATTCGCGTTTCGTCCGGGGACAACGAAATATGCTTAATTCGGCGCGCACGCGGCTCCGCGGTGCCACCACCATCACTGTCCTTGTGCTTGCAGCCGGTTTCCTTGCGGCTTGCGCCACCTCGCAGCCCAAGTCGATGATCGTTCCCAAGAAGAATTCCAAGGAATATTTTTCCGAGGTGGAATATGGCGTCAAGGCGAGTCCGCGCGTCACCAGCAAGGAAACCAGGCTCGCGCGTGGCGGTGGCCGCGACCAGCTTGGCAAGCCTTACAAGGTGCGTGGCAAGGTCTACTATCCCAAGGAAGAGAAAAACTACAAGAAGACCGGGCTGGCGTCATGGTACGGCGACGCGTTTCATGGACGTCTCACCGCCAATGGTGAAGTCTACGACATGACGCATCTGACCGCAGCACATCCGACCATGCCGCTGCCGAGCTACGCCAGAGTGACCAACAC
>JBKJRE010000102.1:0-5033 GCA_046594775.1 Rhizobiaceae bacterium
CCGCATGCGGACCGTGCGTGCTCATGCTGGTCGCCAGGCGCTCGCCGCGGTTGAGCCCGCCCTGCGTGGGTTTTAGCGCGAAGTTGCCGCAATAGGCGGCGGGCCGGATGATCGAGCCGCCAACCTGGGTGCCGATCGCCGCCGGCACCATGCACGCGCCGACAGCGGCGGCCGAGCCCGAGGACGAGCCGCCCGGCGTGCGCGCCGGATCGAACGGGTTGGTGGTCGGCCCTGGATGAGCGCCGCCCAGTTCCGCCGTGACGGTCTTCGCCAGGATGACGGCGCCGGCCTGCCGCAACGCCCAGACCGCGGCGTTGTCGCGCTTGGGAAAGTTGCCCTTGAAGGCCGCACAGCCCATCTGCGTCGGCATGTCCTTGGTCTCGAGCAGATCTTTTATGGCGACGGGCATGCCGTCGATGGGCGAGAGCGGCTTGCCTGATTTCCAGCGCGCCGTGCTGGCGTCGGCTGTCTCGCGCGCGACCGCTTCGTTGATTGCCGTAAAGGCCTTCACCACCGGCTCGCGGGCCGCGATCGTCGCCAGACATCGCTCGAGATAGGCGCGCGGCGTATCGCTGCCGTCGGCAAAGTGCGGCGTGGCATCGTGAAAAGTGAGCGGTTTGTAATCCTGGTACGCGGTCATGGTCGGTCGGATCCTTATATGCGGCAATTTCGAGGCGGAGCATATCACGCGTCACGGATGACTCACGAAAGCGTGTTGCTGCTCGATGAACCGCGATCGCGAGGTGGCCGTACCAATCCATGCATCAACCATGGAGTCATTGATGATCAAGCGTCATGCACTGCTCGCGGCCGTCGCCGCGATTTCGCTCACCGCCTTCACGCCCGCCTTCGCGCAAAATCCGATGGTGGGAGGTGCTGCGATGTACGACAACAAGAACATCGTCGAGAACGCCGTCAACTCTAAAGACCACACCACGCTGGTCGCGGCCGTGAAGGCTGCCGGCTTGGTCGACACGCTGTCAGGGAAAGGTCCGTTCACCGTTTTCGCACCAACCAACTCCGCATTCGAGGGACTGCCAGCGGGCACAGTCGAAACGCTCTTGAAGCCCGAGAACAAGGACCAACTGGTCAAGATCCTCACCGAGCACGTCGTTAGTGGCAAATTGTCGGCGGCAACAATCATCAAGCGGGCGAAAGCCAATGGAGGCCGCTACAACATGGTGGCCGTCAGTGGCGACGCCTTGACCGCGGTTGTCAAGGGCAAGAGCGTGTACATCATCGACGAATCCGGCAATGCCTCGCGCGTCACCATCGCCGATGTGAACCAGTCGAACGGGGTCATTCACGTTGTGAACAAGGTCCTTCTGCCAAAGATGTAGCCTGCACAACCGGCCGGTGACCCCTGTCACCGGCCGGTTGCCTTGCGGCGGTGGTCAACCTCCTGCAGGTCCCGCGCCTCACGACAGAAAAACCTTGATCTTGCCGCTAATGGCGGCACGCGCCATCATTCCCGCACGCTTCTGCCGGCAGGATGGGCATGGCTTGAGCAGTTGAAATACAGGCTCCTCAAGCCCATTTTCTCCGACACTTTCACGGGCCGGAACCTTCGTGCGTTGCCTCAAAGTTCCGGCTCAAAATGGCGGCGACCGGCGCGATCTCACCGAGCAACGCCATGTTTCTCAGGGCCGCGCGGTGCAACTCGGGGTCGGCTGCTGAACAGGCGTCTTCCGCCACCGTCACCAGCCAGCCCACGTCCGCGGCATGGCGGCCGGTTGTTTCCACCACGGAGTTCGTGGCAACCCCGGCGATGATCAGGTGCCCCACATCCAATTGCTCGAGTCGGGTCTGCAAGTCCGTCCGGTAAAAGGCGTTTACCCGGTGATGTGTCACCACCTCCTCGCCGGACTCTGGCTCCAGTCCGTCATGAAACTCGGCGCCCCATGACCCTTCGATCATCGCACCGCGGGCGACGACGTTCCGGAAGATCGCGCAGTTCTGAACCACGTCGCCATGACCCGGATCGAAGGCGATGCGGACATGGATGACCGGCACGGCCATCTGTCGTGCGCCCGACAACAGCGCACGGGCCGCGAGCACCACGTCGCGTCGCCGCGCGTCGCCTTCGGCAACGCCCAAACGGATCGCGCCGTCGGCATGCAGAACGTCGTTCTGGAAGTGCAGCGCCAGCACCGCGGTTCGGGACGGATCACCGATGATCGGCATGATAGCGCACCGCAAAACCGATCCACTCCGGCGCATCCCAGTCCGGGTGCGCAGCGGTCATCTCTGCGGTAATCTTCTCGACCATCGCCTCGACCGACAGCCCGTCGCCTTGCAAAGCGCCAACGCGCGCCGCGATGCTGTCCAGATAGGAGCCCACCGCCTGAAGTATCTCCGCTCCCCCGACTTCGCCATGACCCGGGACGACAGTTCTCGGCGTCATCGCTTCCATGTCGGCCAGCGCCGCGCGCCAGCGGGCAGCGTCGATATCCGCATCCTCCGGCGGGAACCACGGAAAGATCGGGAATATCCGGTTCTCCGCCAGATCGCCTGTAAAGAGGATGCGCTGATCCGGCAGCCAGACGATCTGGTCCGCCTGGGTATGCGCCCGGCCCCAACTGCGCATCTCGACCGTTCTGCCGCCAAGGTCGAGGCTGTGCTCGTTCCCCTCCCAGAAACTGTCCGCCGCGACGAGTTCGGTGCCCTCAAGAGCGGCGGCAACCGGGGCGCCGAAGCTGCCGAACATCTTGAGGTACGCCGCCCCTTTCGCGGTCAGTTCATCACCCTGCGCGCGGTTGTAGAGAATTTCGGCCTCACCCGAAAAAGCCTGCGCGCCAAAGCCGTGTTCGGGGTGGAAATGCGTCAGCGTAAGGATCAGGTGGCGCTCGCCTGCAACACGCTTAGCCGCCTCCAGCACCTTGGCGCCATTGCGCGGCCCCATGCCGCAGTCGATGACGAGCGCGGCCTTTTCACCCAGGACGATGCCGATATTGGGGACCAGCGGCACGCGGTTGTCGGGAATGACGAAAACACCCGCTGCGATCTCGGTGATGTTCGACGGATCGACGTCGGGAGCTGGCGGCTCGGTTCGGGTCCGGTCGTTCATGGCGTCAACTTCCTTCAAGCTGGTTTCGGCTTCAGATCAACATATCGGGCCACCAGCGCATCGACCTCGGGATCGAGTTCGGGCACCATCACGACGTTTTCCTGCTCCGCCGGATCGTTGCGCGCCGAGATGGCGGTGGCCGGCTCGGTTAGGCTCAGGTTGAAGGCCACATGCACGATATCCGGCGGGATGAAGCAGAACGTTCCGGGCTCGATCAGACACGCATTCTGCAATCGGTCGCCCCAATGCAGCGCGATGCGGCCTGATACGCCATAGATCGCGGTTTCGAAATGGCGGTGATAATGGACCTTGGCGCGGCCGCCAGGGCCAAAGGCCGTCAGGTTCATCGATATCGCAGAGGCGCCCGCAGACGAGCCGCTGATGCCGAAGAACTGGGGCATGCCCTGCCGTGCCTGCGTGGTGGTCTCCGGTTTTAGCGTTACCACGGAACGGGGCCTGCTCATTGCGTTTCATCCTCGCGTTCAGGTCGTTTCTCCCGACGAAGCAGCAACCCGATCTCGCGCCCGCCGGTGATCCCCTGCGGGCGAAAGACCAATATGGCAAGCATAACGGCGGCAAGCACGACGTCGCCCAGGCCGGCCGGCGCGCTCAGCGTTCCTCCACCCAGCGGAACGCCGACCTCCAGAAGCCGCAAGCCCTCGGTCAGCAGGGAAATGGCAAAGGTGCCGACGAACGCGCCAGTCAAGCTGCGCTGGCCGCCAACGACCAGCATTGTGAGAAAGAGAAAAGTGCTGTCGAGGTAGAAACTTTCGACCCGCAAGGTCCCCAGGAAGTGACCGTAAAGGGCGCCCGCAACTCCAGAAACAAAGGCGCTAAGCACAAAGGCGATCAGCCGAAGCGGTACAGGGCGCAGACCACTGGCCCGGGCGGCGACCTCGTCTTCGCGGGTGGCGCGCAAGGCCAGCGCCCACCGGGTTTCCTGATAGGCAAACGCAACCGCGACGACGGCACAGGCCCACAGCGCCGCGGGCCAGAGCTTGACCCAGGTCGACAGCCCCATGAGCGAGGTCTGTCCGCCTGTCACCGCCGTCCAGTTTCCAAGGCCGATATAGGCTATGAACAACAAGGACAGCGTGGCGATCGCAGCGGCAATCCCTGATAGCCGCATGAGCGGCCAGCCAACCATGGCTGCAACCGCTGCAGCCACCACTCCGGCCACGAGTGTTCCGCCGAGCGCCGAGATCTGTAGCGCAGTGAGCCATTGCGGAAGGTCAGGCAGAAAGGTCTTCTTCATCATCGGGGCCATTGTCGTAAGCGCCGAGGCATAGGCGCCGATCGCCATGAAGCCGACCGCGCTGAAGGTGAGCACCCCCGAGTTTCCCATGAAGATGTAGAGGCCGACCACCGCAACGAGGTTCAGCAGCAGCAATATGACCCGGCGTTCCAGAACGATGTCGCCCAGTTGACCGAGCGGCACCATCAGCAGGATTGCCGCGATCAGGATCGCCAGCGTTACCAGATGGCTTAGTCCCCTTCGGCGCGTCGCGCGGTCTGCCGGGCCGTGCTGCATCACACCCGCTCCTTCAGCCCGCGGGCCGGGAACAAGCCGTTGGGGCGAAAGAGCAGCACAAGAATGACCGCCAGGAAAAGAATGGCCTCGCGAAAGGGGCGCAGGTCCGGCGTCAGGAAGGCCTGCAACAGAGAGGAGGCCATGCCCACCAGCAGACCACCCGCCACGACCCCCCACAAATTGCCAAGGCCCCCTATAACGGTCGCGACGAACGCGACGATGACGATCTGGACGCCAAGGCGCGGGTGCACGAAGCCGGTCTGTGCCGTGTAGAGAACCGCCACCGCCGCCGCCAGGATCCCGCTGAGAAGGAAGGCAAGCGCAATCACCGCGTCTGCCCTTACGCCGACAAGCCTCGACATTGTGAAGTCTTCGGCAGCGGCGCGCATTTGCAACCCGTAGCGGGTGCGCTTCTGGATCAGCAGCAGCGCGAGC
>JBKJRE010000208.1:0-3118 GCA_046594775.1 Rhizobiaceae bacterium
CCTGCGTTGAAAGCGGCCAATGCCAATTCGCAGACCAGGCGCATGATCGTGTCGATATTGAACTGCAACCTTGTCGCGAGAGGCTCTCGACACAAGGTTGCAGTTCAATATCGACACGATCATGCGCCTGGTCTGCGAATTGGCATTGGCCGCTTTCAACGCAGGTCGGCGCCTCACCAGCACCTTGCCACTAGGCCAGGGAAGCGATGGCCGAATACAACGCGAGGCATTGGTGGTCGAGTGGATCGTCGACCGGCTCGGGCTGCGATGAGAACTTCGTGATCACCACCGCAGCAGCGGGATCGACCCAAAGCCACTGGCCATGGATGCCGATGGCGAAGAACGCGCCATTGGCAAACCCGGTCTGGTACCATTTGTTGCGGTAGCGGCCGTTTTCGAGCAGATGCGCGAAATCGCCCTGCTGCCAAGCATCAGAATCGCCGCCCGCCAATGTGTCGCGCACCCAGCTTTCGGGCAGGACGCGGCGTCCGTCGGCAACACCGCCGCAGCGCATCAGTTCGCCAACCCGCGCGAGGTCGCGTGCGGTGACACTGACGCCGCCGGCCGCGCGGGCCGTTCCCTCGCGATCGACGGTCACCAGCCCATCGGCCTTCGCGCCTATCGGCTTCCACAGCCGCTCGCTCATCAGATCCGCATAGCGCTGTCCGGCGGCACGCTCGACGACGATGCCCAGCAGGTCGGAATTGGGCGAGCGGTAACGAAAGGGCGCGCCATGTCCGCCCTGTCCTTTTTTCAGGGTAGCGAGGAAGCCTAGCATCGCCTCCTCGGCCCGACCGGGGAGTTGCGGGTTCCACAGTGTCGCCCGCCGGTAGCGGGCAAAATCGCTGTCAGGATCGAGGTAGTTTTCGTCGAAGTCGAGCGCAACGCACATATCCAGCAGATGCCGGACCGTTGCATCGCCATAGGCGGAGCCGGCGACTTCGGGCACGTGGTCCGTGATGGGCGAGTCCGGGTCGAGAAGGCCGTCTTCCTGCAGTATTCCGGCGAGAATGGCAGTCAGCGACTTGCTGATCGAGAAGACGATGTGGCAGGCCTGCGGATCATGGTGCGATGCGTGAAAATCCGCGACGAATCGTCCATCCTTCATGACGAGCAGCGCATCGGTATGCGAGCGCTTCAGAAAGCTCCCGATCGTTTCCTCGACGGTCCCGCTCGAAAATCGTTCGGACAGCAGCGCCGACGGGGCAGCGGCCGGCGCTTCCATGCCGTCGAGGGCGGCGATCGTGTCGCTCGGCACCAGTTCCGCCGCATTCTGGAAGGACCACGCGCTGTAAGGCGAAATCCGCCAGTTGGCGAGCGAAACCTCGATTCGTGAAAACCCGAACCGGGTCGTAAAAGCGTCAGTCACGAGAGATCCTTCCGGCGGCTGTCGCCGATGGTGGTGGCCTTAAGAATGCAAGCAACCGGGCCCGGCATTTTTGCACCAGGCCCGGAGCGGAGACTCACTTCTGCAGTTCGGTCCAGATCTTCGTGTAGAGTTCCTGGACTTCCGGCGGACAAGTCTCGGACGGCACGCCATTCGGCAGGAATTCGGCGGGAATATCCAATTCCGGCGCACCCTTCATTTCTGCGGGCATGAAGGCATCGGAGCCGGCAATGCCGTTGGCGTAACGGTGGAACGACGAGTTCATTCCGGCATTTTCAGGATCCATCATGAAATTCTGAAACAGCTTGGCGTTTTCGACATTCTTGGCGTCCTTGAGCACGACGAGATTGTCGCTCCAGTTCACATAGCCTTCCTTCGGATAGCCATAGTGGATTGCCGGGTTCTGAAGCCGCTGGCGCAGTGCCGAGCCGTTCCAGTCGCTGCCCGCCGAAAAATCGCCTGCAAGCATCTTCTCGATGGTGCCGTACTCCATTGACAGCCAGTTGGGCTTGGCTTTGACCAGCGTGTCGCGGACCTTCTTGAGCACTTCAAGATCGCCGGTGCATTTCTTGCCGCCATTGTAGAGAACGGCCGCGTCGATAACGTCGTTCATTTCAGGAACGACGTTCACCTTGCCCTTCAGTTCATCCGGCGTATCGAAGATGATGCCCCAGGTGTTGATGTCGCCCTTGTAGACGTCCGTGTTCACGACCACGCCGACCGTGCCCTGCGCCCAAGGTACCGAATAATGACGGCCCTTGTCGAAGTCAGGATCCGCCCACTCCTTCGCGACGTTCTTGAAGTTCGACATCTCGTCGGGACGGGTCTCGAGCAGCAGTCCCTCGTCGATCCAGATCGGCATGTAGTTCTGCGACGGCACGACGATATCGAAGCCGTGACCTCCCTGTCTGATCTTGGCCAGGGCAGTGTCGTTGGAATCATAGTCGGTGATCGTCACCTTGACGTCGTTCTCGGTCTCGAACTTCTTGATCATCTCGGGGCTGGTGTAGTTTCCCCAGTTATAGATGTTGAGTTCGCCGGCGGCGTTCGCCATGCTCGTCGTGGCAAACAATGCCAGCCCGATCGCGGTTGTTGTGAGCTTCCAGTTCATCATGCGTCTCCCGTTAAGTTTCAGTCGCGTTTCCTGCTAACAAAAAAGAACAAGGTAACGATACCGACCGACAAGAGCAGGAATACGGTCGAGATCGCATTCATTTCGGGCGTGATGGCGCGTCTGAGTTGCCCGAGCATATAGGTTGGCAGCGTGTCCTGACCGCCTGATTTGACGAAATTGGTAATGACAACATCGTCCAGCGAGATGACGAAGGCCAGCATCAGCCCAGCCAGAATACCGGGCCACAGCAATGGCAGCGTAATGCGGCGGAAGGTCATCCAAGGGGTGGCGTAGAGATCGGCCGCCGCCTGCTCGAGCGTCAGGTTCATGCTCTCCAGCCGCGCCCGGATGGGCAAATAGGCGAAGGGAATGCAGAACGCCGTATGAGCAATGACCAGGTAGCCGAGGCCCGAATAGCCGGTTGCAACCTTGATGCGCGAAAAGAAGATGAGGAGCGCCACGGCGGTAACGATTTCCGGCACCATCAGGGGCTGGTTAATGAAGGCATATTTGAGCGTCAGACCGCGATAGGGTTTGGTCCGCGTCGTCGCCAGCGCAGCCATCGTCGCGGCGATGGTCGCCAGTACCGCCGCGGCCGACGCGATCCTCACGGAGCG
>JBKJRE010000316.1:0-7387 GCA_046594775.1 Rhizobiaceae bacterium
CCTTGCCGGAGGTCGTCGCCGGATTTTTGGGATCGACCGCACTGAAGATGACATGCGCTGTCATGGCGGCGGGAAGATGATTGAGTTCCCGGAACGGTTCAAAATCGTGCCGCTGCAGGTCGCCAAGCCGGGCGTCGACCGTGGGCAGCTCGAAATGCGTGTCCGCGAAGGCCCGCCCGTGCCCTGGAATATGCTTCATCACCGGCAGCACGCCACCGGCAAGCAGCCCTTCCGCAGCCGCCCGGCCAAGTGCAATGACGATGTCCGGCTTTTTGCCATAGGCGCGCGCGCCGATCACGTCGCTGGCGCCTTCGACCGGCACATCGAGCACCGGCAGGCAGTCGGCCGTTATGCCGTAGCGCATCAGGTCGAATGCGTGCATCCGCGACAGCAGCCAGGCGGCGCGTTCCCCGGCGTCGTGGTCGTCGCGCCACAACGCGCCAAGCGCTGCGCCTGCCGGATAGTCGGGCGCAAGCGGCGGGCGCAGGCGCTGCACCCTGCCCCCCTCCTGGTCGATGAACACCGGCGCATCTTCGCGGCCAACGCAGTCGCGCATTTCGGCGACGAGATCGCGGATCTGCTCCGGCTCGCTGATGTTGCGCGCGAACAGGATGAAACCCCACGGACACTCGCCCCGGTAGAAGCGGATTTCCTCGCGGCTGAGCGAACGGCCCGCGCACCCGAGGATCATGGCTTTTGATTCGGTCATAGCTGAAATATTAACGTGAACCGCGTCGCATCGCATCCATCAAATCCGCGCCAGTCGAAGACCGCGCGATGAATCGGCCCAAGCCATGCTCAAAACCAAAAAAACCGGCGCAGTCCCTGACGGCGCCGGTTGTTTGCCGGTTTCCGGCTCCGAAGGCTCTATTTCGAAACGAAACAGTTGCCGCCGGCGGCCTTGTAGGTTTCGCAAAGGCTGATCGCCTCGTTGCGGCTCGCAGTGGGGACGCGAACCCGCCAGAAAGTGCCCTTGCCGGCAATGTCGGCCTTGACGATGTTGGCTTCGCGCCCGTTCAGCACGCTGCCGTAGCGGGACACAAGGTTTTTGTAGGATGTCTGCGCAGCGGCTTCGGTTGGCTGCGAGGCAATCTGCATCGACCATCCGCCGGCTGCCGACGTGGCGGCCGACGCAACCTGATCGGGCTTGACCTCGCCGACGACGTCGATCGGCTGCTCTGCCGGACGCTGCGGCGCAATGGGGGCCATTGTCGGCGTATCCGAGGGCTGTGACCCAACCTGGGCGGCGCCTGCAACGTCAGGCTCCTGGTCGATCGACGCCATCGTTGCTTCATCGGTCTGATCGGGCAACGCACCGGTCGATTGAGGTGCCGGCACTGAAGTAACCGCATCCTCGGCCGACGCCACCGAATCGGTGCTAATGTCAGCGCTCGCGGTATCGTCCTCCCGGGGCACCAGCGTGCCGTCAGGCCTGACGACCATTGTGCGGACCTTGCGCGGTGCAACTGCCATGATCTCGGCGTCGCTCTTGTCCTGATTGTCCTCAAGAATCTGCTCTATGCGGTCTTCGCTCTTGACCGGAGCGGCAGGATCGTCTGCGACATTGAGCGGCTCTTCTGCCGTGGTCACCAGCTTTTCCTGCTGCGGATAGGTCTGGCCGTCGCCCGAAACGGTATCGTAAACCTTGCTCTCCTGATTGGGGACAGAAGTGCCGCCCGGATTCTCCGGCTTGACCTTGGTCGGTCCATCGTCGGCCCTGACCACCGCCACGCTATCGGAATCGCCGCCACCGCCCAGCGACAAGGCGAATGCGCCAAGCGCGCCGACGAGCGCCACACCGCCCACGATGGCGGCAACTAGCAGGCCGCGTCGGGGCGCACGAGCTTCCTGCTGCGCGGCGGCCATTCCCGGGACGGCCAAGGCCTCGTCGAGATCGGGATCGTAATCGAAGTCGTCATCGTCACGGTATTGCGCCGAGAGCGGCGCCAGACTGCCGGAAAGATCATCGGACTCCACACCAAAAGGATCCGGATCCGGGCCGTGGACGCCAGGAATTGTCGATGCGCTCCCAACACCTGTTGCTGCCGAGCCATTGATCCCATAGCCCCGCTGGGCCCCGGAACATTCATTGTTGGCAGCGGTCGCATAACGGCCCGAAGTATCGGCAGGCACTGCATCGGAATCATTCATGCCGTTCAGCAAGCCGGCGAAGTCCGTATCGAGTTCGTCATAAGCGGACACAGGTGGAAGCTCGTCGTCAAAGTCCACGTCCGGCAAGTCCAGATCGTCAGCGAGCGCCACGGCGCGGTCGGAGACTTCGACCGTCTCGACATCCGGCGCGTCGTCATACTGCGCGTGCCTGCCGACCGCTTCATAGGGCAGAGGCTGCGAATATTTGGCAGTCAGTTCCGCGATGATGTCCAGCGGGTCCTCACGCATCGGATCGCGGGGGGCGCCAATCCGCCCGGACGGCAGCCCTGCAGAATTCTCGCCAGGATTGGTGGCGTAGGCGGTCGCTTTTTGCTGATACCGTTCAGAAAAGGCGGGAGCTTTGGCAAAAATGCTGCTGAACGACGACGCCGGAGCAGGCTCCCGGACAGCATCCGAAGCAGGTGCCGCATAGCGGTCATCGACCGCGGCAGCCGGGCTGCTATCGGAGCCGAAACTGTTTGCGAATGCAGGCTCGAAGCTCTCTTCCCCGGGATAGTCCTCGGCTGGATAGTAGAGTTCAGATTCCGCCTCGGACTCGTCGTCGACGGCCGGTTCGGCAGCGGCCGCAGCCTCAACCAGATCCTCAAGTTCCCAAGCGAGTTCATCGTCACCGCCCGTCGTCGGCGATCCGCCCGACACTGCAGCCACGACCGCTTCATCGGCGATGCGGTGCTGTTCGGCCTTGTTGCCAAGCAACGCGTTCAGCTCTGCTTCCAGATCAAACGCTGAGGCCAAATCCACGGGGGCCGCACCGCGGTCACGGTATTCGGCGGCAGCGATGTCCATTGGCGAAGGCACTCGCGCCGGTGCGGCTGGCTGGGCTGGCGCAGCAGCCAGATACCCATCGTCCGTTTCCGCTTCGTCCTCGAGCCGATCGACATGAAAGTCATCGAAGGAAATCTCGGGATCGGAAGGCGATGCACTATCAGGCAAAGCATCGGACCGTGGAGCTTCATCGTCAGGGGCGTAGTTCGGTGGAGCGTCGTCTAGCGCGATACCGTCATCCTCTGCGGTGGGCAGGTCACCATCGTCCAGGTCAAAATCGGCGGCGTCCAGATGGAAGTCGTAGTCGTCGACCTCGCCAGGCGCGTCGGCTGAAACCGCATGATCATCGGCCGGGGCCGGCTCGGCAGCTTCCGCGGCCAACTCAGCCGCCCCGAAATCCAGGTCGACTGGATCAAGCCTGGATTCTTCGGTTCCCGGCTGGTCTTGTTCGAGAGAAAGTTCATCGTCGACGCTGTCGAGTTCTTCAGCACCGAAATCAAGATCCTCCGGATCGAGCATAACGTCTGCGACATCCGGTCCGGCTGCTTCAAGAGAGATCCGGTCCAGATCAGCCTCAAGATCCCCCACGTCCATCTGCAACTCGCCCGGGTCCGGACGAGCTTCCAAAGCGTCGGCCATATGTCGATCGATTCCGACCTCTTCCGGTTCCTCTTGCATCGGTTCTTCAGTCGAAGAAAAGGCCTCCGAAAGTCCATCTTCTTGCAACGCCTGATGCGCCAGAGGCTGGTCGTCGGCGCCCGAATCGAAATCGACAAGCGCCATGGCCGCATCCAGTTCGGCGCCGATGTCCATATCCTGGTGCGCTTCATCTTCCGCATGACCTGACACGTGATGCGCCGGCGCCGAAGCATGTTCCTCCCGGCTCTCGTCGTCGCGGTCCGAGGCACGTTCCGCCTCATCAGCGACGGAAGCCGCAATTGCATCATCAAAGTCAAAATCGATGTCGGCGACGTCGTCCTGCCGCTCAGAAGGCGTGGAAGCCTCAGCCTGTTCGGCCGGGGCCTCAATATGGGGCTCATCGTCGTATTGAGCATCCAACGACGCTGCGAACTCCTCGTCATCGACGGAGAAGTCACCCATGAGTTCCTTTTCGAGATCGATGCTGAAATCGTCGGCCTCGTCCGGGTCACTGTCCGAAACTGCCGACTGCGACGTGCTGACGTGGCGGCCCGAGGCAACGTTGGCGCTTGCGTCTTTCGCGGTCTTTTCAGCCACAGCCCTGTCGTCGGCTTCCTTGACCGACTGGCGCGGATCGAAGCCCATGATCCTGGTCAGTTCGGCGAATGGATCATCGTCCGCCAGGTCGACCTGATCGCCCATTTTCAGCTGGTTTCCGTCTGCCATTCTTTTTCCCGAACTCACACACATTCGGACGCCATGGACGTCGCGTAACGTTTGCCACTACCAGCGCAATGTGGGCAAAAGGTGACAGGTTTCGTTCAGTATAACCTAGCGCATTTCCGCGGGCGCGTCGGCCCCGATCAACGCCAGGCCAGACGTCAAAACGTCAGAAACAGCCTGCACCAAACCCAGTCTGGCATAGGTCGATTCTCGACTGTTAACCTTAACAAATCGTAAGTCGCCATTTTCGGTGCCGCGGTTCCAGTGTCCGTGCAGACTGCTGGCCAGATCGTAAAGGTAGAAAGCCATGCGGTGCGGCTCGTGCGCCTGCGCTGCCGCCTCGATCATACGCGGATATTCCGCCAGCTTCCTGATGAGTCCGACCTCGCCCTCGTCCGTCAACAGATGGCTGAAGGTCGACAGGTTTGCACGGTCGAACGCACCGTCGGGAAACTGCTCGCGCGCCTGCCTGAAAACCGAGTGGCAGCGCGCTGAGGCATATTGCACATAGAAAACCGGATTGTCCTTCGACTGCTCGGTGACCTTGGCGAAATCGAAGTCCAGCGGCATGTCGTTCTTGCGGTAGAGCATCATGAAACGGATGGCGTCGGGACCAACCTCCTCTACCACCTCGCGCAGGGTGACGAATTCACCCGAACGCTTCGACATGCGCACCTGCTCTCCGTTTCGGTAGAGCTTCACCAGATTGCACAGCAGAACGGTGAGATCGACCTCGCCGTCCGAGACGGCCCGGGCCAGCGCCTCCATGCGCTTGACGTAACCGCCATGGTCGGCGCCCAGGACGAAGATCAGTTCGTTGAAGCCACGCGAAATCTTGTCGTAGATGTAACCGACATCCGCCGCGAAATAGGTGAAGGACCCGTCCGACTTCACCAGCGGGCGATCCATGTCGTCGCCGACCTCGGTGGAGCGAAACAGCGTCTGTTCGCGGTCTTCCCAGTCCTCCGACTTTTCACCCTTTGGCGGCGGCAGTTTGCCCTTGTATATGTGGCCCTTGAGCGTCAGTTCGTTGATCGCGGCGCGAATCTTGCGGGCGTTGTCGGCATGCAGCGTGCGCTCGGAGAAGAACACTTCGTGGTTGACGTTGAGCAGCGCCAGGTCGTCGCGGATCATCGTCATCATGGCATCGATAGTGCGGTCCCTGACCAAGGCCAGAGCCTCGTCTTCGGGCATTTCCAGCAGCTTGCCGCCAAAATCCTGCGCCAGCTGCTCTCCAACCGGCACCAGATAGTCGCCCGGATAGAGACCCGCCGGGATCTCGCCGATCGTTTCGCCGAGCGCCTCGCGGTATCGCAGCATCGCCGAGCGCGCCAGAACGTCGATCTGCGCGCCTGCATCGTTGATCAGATATTCCTTGGTGACGTCATAGCCGGCAAAGGCCAGAAGATTGGCCAGCGCATCGCCGACCACCGCACCCCGGCAGTGGCCGACATGCATCGGCCCGGTGGGATTGGCCGAGACATATTCGACATTGGTCTTTATGCCCGCGCCGACCGATGAGCGGCCATAGTCCGCGCCCTCCTCGAGGATCTGCCGCAAATGTGCCTGCCAGAAACCATCGGAAAGCCGCAGATTGACGAAACCCGGCCCGGCGACCTCGGCGCTCGCCACATCGCTGTCCTGCCCGAGCGCCGCAGCAAGGGTTTCGGCCAGCGCGCGCGGATTCTGGCCGGCCGCCTTGGCCAGCACCATGGCCGCATTGGTGGCGAGATCGCCATGCGAGGCGTCGCGCGGCGGCTCCACCGCGATGCGGGAAAGATCCAGCGCTCCGCCGTCTTTGCTCGGCAGATCAAGCGCTTGTACGGCTTTTATGACTCGCTCGTTGAAATCAACGAAGATATTCATCTCTGTCACTCTGGAAGTTGGGGCAATGCGCGAAAAGACGCGGCCAAGGCGGGCGGGCTCTAACCCAAATCCGGCGTATCGTCAAACAAGCGCCGGTGTTCCTTGATCGCATAAGTGTCCGTCATGCCGGCGAGAAAGTCGGCCACATCGCGCGCCTTGATGCGGTCTTCCGCCCGGTCCAGCCCCTCGCGCCAGCCCTCCGGCATTTCGCGCGGATCGGCAAAATAGGCGTCGAACAGCTGCGCCACCACCCGCTCGGCGCCTTCGCGCACCCGCATGACGGAGGCAGCGCGGTACAAATGGCGGTAGAGGAATGCCTTCAATTCCTTCTCCTGGGCCGCCAACCCGGGTGAAAAGGTTATGACGGTTGCGCCGGCAGCGCGGATATCGTCGGCGCTTTTCGGCTTCAGCCGCGCCAGATTGGCGCTGGCAGTGGCGATCACGTCCTCGACCATGATGGTGATCTGGCGGCGCATCAACTCGTGTCCGGTGCGCACGTCGTCGAGCGCCGGATAGCGCAGGCGCACATCCTTCAGGATGCCTGCCGGCAGCGCGACACCGGACAGCATGTCGAGACTGAGCAGTCCGGCGCGCAGGCCATCGTCGATATCGTGCGTGTTGTAGGCGATGTCGTCGGCGATCGCCGCGCATTGCGCCTCGAGCCCGGCATGGCGGTCGAGTTCGAGGTCGAACAGTCTGGAAAAGTCGCGGATCGCCTGCGGAACGTCACCCTCCAGACCCTTGCCGGAGGCGTCGGTGAGCGGTCCATTGTGCTTGACCAGACCTTCCAGCGTCTCCCAGGTCAGGTTCAACCCGTCAAACTCGGCGTAGCGTCGTTCGAGCCTCGTTACGATGCGCAGCGACTGGGCGTTGTGGTCAAAGCCGCCCCATCGCGCCATTTTCGCGTTGAGCGCGTCCTCGCCGGTGTGGCCGAAAGGCGTGTGGCCAAAATCATGCACCAGTGCGATGGCCTCGGCCAGGTCCTCGTCGCATCGCAGCGCCCGGGCCAGCGCACGGGCGATTTGCGCCACCTCGATCGTGTGGGTCAGCCGGGTGCGGTAGTGGTCGCCCTCATGGGCGATAAACACCTGCGTCTTGTGTTTGAGCCGGCGAAAGGCGGTGGAATGGATGATGCGGTCGCGGTCGCGCTGAAAGGGTGTGCGCGTCGGGCTCTCGGTTTCGGCCTGGAACCGTCCGCGCGATTTGGCCGGATCGCAGGCAT
>JBKJRE010000428.1:0-10729 GCA_046594775.1 Rhizobiaceae bacterium
ATCAGTATCAGCGCCGCGCCGACCTCATCCCCAATCTCGTCGAGACCGTCAAGGGCTACGCCTCGCACGAAAAGGAAGTGCTCGACAACGCCCTCGAGCACTTCCTTTTCGTGCGAGGCGTAGCCCTTGACGGTCTCGACGAGATTGGGGATGAGGTCGGCGCGGCGCTGATACTGATTCAGCACTTCGCTCCAGGCCGCCTTGGCCTGTTCCTCTGTCGTCGGGATCGTGTTGTAGCCGCAGGCCGAAAGCAGCGGCAGGGCGAGCGCCACGACGACAATGCCCCGAATCAGGCGGGCGATGGAGGGCTGGACAAGGCGCCGGGCAATCATGAAGTCTTCCTCAATTGTAATCTGATCGGCGCATCCTTAGCATATTCCCCGGCGAGAAGAACAGTTGCCCCCAAAAGCGGTGGGTGAACGCGCCGCAAGCATTGGAACACCCGGCGCCAGCCATTAGATTTGTCTTGAAGTCGAGGGGATGGCCGGCAATGTCGGACGACAGGCACGACGCACGGCAGCGTGAATCGCGCCGCATCATCGACCGCGTCTCGCGCGAGGCGGAAAGCGGCGGGCGGTCCGTGGCGGATCGCCTCGCCAGGCGGGCGCGCGATCACGTTACGGCCACCGATATGGACCCGGAGGACAGGATCGAATATTGGGGCACACGCATCGGCCGCGCCCTCGGCCTGGTGCTCGTCGCCGGGCTGATTGTCTGGCTGGTGGTTTTCGTGACGCAAGGCGGTAAGTGATATGAACGGCACAACAGGCGAAGAGCCGCGCGCGGTTATCGTCATTTCAAGCCATGTGGCGCGCGGTTCGGTCGGCAATCGCGCCGCGGTCTTCGCGCTTGAGACGCTTGGCCTTCCGGTTTGGGCCGTACCGACAGTCACCCTGCCATGGCACCCGGGCCACGGCCCGGCAACGCGTATCGTTCCGGATCCGGAAGAGTTCTGGGCCTTCATGCAGGATCTGCAGCGCGCGCCATGGCTGGGCGAAGTGGCTGGCGTTCTGTCGGGTTATCTTGGCGATGCCGGCCAGGTCGCCGACGTTGCCGGGCTGGTCGCCGCGGTCAAGGCAAAAAACCCCGACGCGCTCTATGTCTGCGACCCCGTGATGGGGGATTCGGGGGGCCTCTACGTGCCGGAGGCGGTGGCCGAAGCAATGCGCGACAAGCTGATCCCCATCGCCGACATCGCCACGCCCAACCGCTACGAACTGGAATGGATGACCGGGCATGATCTGGGCGATCTGCAGATGGCAACTGCCGCCGCGCGTGATCTCGGTCCCGAAAGGGTTCTGGTCACGTCGGCCCCGGCGATGATTGCCGGCGGAATCGGCAATCTGCTGGTTACGCCCTTCGAGGTCATGCTGGCCGAGCATCGGGCGATCGCCAATCCGCCCAATGGGCTTGGCGACCTGACGGCGGCCGTGTTTCTGGCGCGGCTTCTGGCCGGCCAGCCCGACGCCAAGGCGCTACAATCGACCACGGGGGCTGTCTACGAGATCCTGGCGCGCTCCGCCAAGCGTGGCGCCGACGAGCTCCAGCTGGAAACGGATGCCCGAAGCCTGTCGCAGCCCATGGCCATGGTCCAGTTTCGACACCTGGCGCTTCCGGGCAGGGACAAGCGGGCCTGATGCATGTCGCCAGAAAGGCGACCCGGCATTGGGACAACGACATGCATGAACAAGGACTTGAAGCCGTTCAGCGATTGGTCAGGAAGGGTATCGAGATTTCGATGTCGAGCCCGGCCGGCCGATAGTCGCGCTTGATCTTGCCGCCAAGTTCGCGCGTGATGTTCATATCGATCAGCTTGGTTCCGAAACCGGTTTTTTCCGGTGGCTCGATGGGTGAATCGCTTTTCTCGCGCCAGAGCAGGTTGAGCTGCCGGTCGGCGCTCCTTCCCTGAATTTTCCATTCCACTTTCAACGTATCGGGCGCGTTGCCGACCTCGCCATATTTCAGCGCATTGGTCGCCAGTTCGTGGAACGTCAGACCCAGAGCCTGGGTCATGGCTTCCGACAACTCGACCTTCGGGCCGTTCAGCATGCCGTCGGGAAGTTCCTTGCCGAAGGCCTGCGCGAGTTCGATGCGCAACAATTCACCGAGATCGGCCTTTTGCCAGCGCGATCGCGTCAGCATGTCCTGCGATGCGGCCATGGCCTGCAGCCTTGCCGAAAAGGACTTTGAAAATTCCTCGATATCCGTCTCGGTGCCAGCGGTCTGGCGCGCAATGGCGAGCACCCGGGCGATCGAGTTCTTAATCCGATGCTTCATTTCCTGGAGCATCAGGTCCTTCTCCTGCAGACTGATTTCCGACGCCAACTGCAGCTTCGACATCGCATCATAGGCCCGGCCCTGATAGCGCTGCACCAGGGCAATCGCCACGGCAAGAAGGAGCCCGAGAAGCCCGAGAAGGACCGGTACGGCGCGTGAAGACGGACGCGTGAAATCGACGGTAGGACGAAACTGGATTGTCCAGGGCGTGCCCGCGATCAGCAATTGCCGTGTGGCCACCAGATCGAGGCCCGGCGCCGCCGGCGTCTTGGAACTGAACAGTCGGTTTGCAGGCTCGGGGCTGCCGTTGAACACTTCGGCATGCACCGGCAGGACCGGAAACTTTTCGAAAGTCGTCTCGAAAAGTTCCTGCGTTCGGAAGGACGCGAACAATATGCCCGCCGGCAGCGCCCCCGATGATTCGTCGAGAGCGAGGCTCGAAAACATCAGGAACCCTTCTTCGGTCGGCTTGCCGACGGGCGCGCCGAGTGCGACCCGGCCCGTCGCCCGCGGTTCGGCGGTCTCCAGCGCTGCCACGATGGCCTGGCCGCGCGGCGGATCAGTGTACATGTCGTAGCCGATGCCACTCGCGGCGGAACCGTCTTTGACCTCGTAAAGCAGAACCGGGGTCCGCCAGTCTCCATCGGACTCCGCCGGGAAGATCGGCCGGGCTTCGCCTTGCACAGCGGCAAGCCGGACTTCAAGCGGCCCGTCCTGCCCCTTCGGGGCCAGTCCGAGAAAACCCAACCCGCGCAGTCCCTCGAATTTGTTGGCGACGTCGAGGTCGTTGAAATAGAGCTTGAACTCCGACGCCGACACATCGCCGGAGCGGCTGATGAACATCGCATGCGTGGCGCGCAGCAACGAGATGTTGAGGTCGATGCGGCTGTCTATACGACTCAACGCATCGTCGGCGGTGGCCTCGAACTTGATGCGCACCGCATCCTCAGCCGCGAAATAGGCGAACGTCGCCATGGCGATACTGGCTAGGGCGACGGCGACAAAGGCAACGACGGGAAAAAACTTTCTCAACGGGCGATCCGGCCTACGGCGCTATTCACTTTCGACGACGCAGAACCGGCTCTCTTGAGCCGGTTTGCAACGGTCAGGGAAGGAGCGGCGCACCGATCAAGCAGCGAACCCCTCTGGAGATTCGCCTCTTATCACTGGTTCGGTGCGGATGCACAGTTCAAATCCGCGTCTGATGCACCGTTGCGATGCCATGATGGAAATTTGTGTTCGCTGTCAGGCGGCCAGATCCATCGCACCGGGTCCAGGGACGGCGCCGGGAGGGCACTTGCCGAGAATAATCATCCCGAGCACCTCGTCCTTCGTCACGTCCGTGGTCTTGGCCGTGCCGACCACCTGTCCGTTCTTCATCACGCAGACCCGGTCGGCAAGATCGAACACGTCATGAATGTCGTGGCTGATCAGGAAGATGCCGATGCCGTCGGCCTTGAGCTGCTTGATCAGTTCACCGACCTGGGCCGTTTCCTGGGGCCCGAGCGCGGCCGTTGGCTCGTCCATGATAAGGATGCGCGCGTTGAAAAGGATCGCCCTGGCGATCGCCACTGACTGCCGCTGGCCACCGGAAAGCGACTTGACCGGCTCCTTGAACCGCTTGAAATTCGGGTTGAGCCGGCCCATCACCCTGCGCGCCTCGGCCTCCATCGCCGCGTCGTCGAGGGTTCCCCATCCTGTCAGCAACTCGCGGCCCAAGAACAGGTTCGCCGCCGCGTCGACATTGTCGGCAAGCGCCAGCGTCTGGTAGATCGTCTCGATCCCGTAATCCTTGGCGTGGCGCGGATTTTCGATATGCGCCTCCTCGCCGTTGACGAAGATCTTTCCCTGATCGCGGCGGTAGGCGCCCGACAGCATCTTGATCAGCGTCGATTTTCCGGCGCCATTGTGGCCAAGCAGTCCCACGACCTCGCCCGGGTAAAGATCGATCGATGCATGGTCCACTGCCTTGATGCCGCCGAATGCGATCGAAATGTCGCGCATTTCAACGAGGGCTGTCTCTGTCATGGTTTTCTCCCTCACTTCACGCGCCGGCGGTAAACCTGGTCGAGCCAGACTGCGAGCACCAGGACGGCGCCAACGACGATATTCTGGTAGGCGGCGGGCAGGTTGAGCAGCGCCATGCCGGACTGGATGGACTGCATCATCAGGGCGCCGATCATGGCGCCGTAGATGGTGCCAAGGCCACCGGCCAGCGAGGTGCCGCCGATCACCGCCGCGGCAATAACGTAGAGCTCGTTCAGGGTGCCAAGCGCGTTGGTCGCGGCGTCGAGCCGGGCCGAGGATATCACCGCCGAAATGCCGACCAGAAAGCCCATCAGCGCAAAAACCTTGACCGTCAGCGCCTTGGTGTTGATGCCCGCCAGTTCGGCGGCTTCAGGATTGCCACCCACGGCGTAAACGTAGCGGCCAAAGCGTGTGCGGGTGGCGATGAATGTCATCACGATGCCGACCGCTATGGCGATCATCACCGGCAGCGCGTAGCCGGTATAATGGATGAACCCGTCGACGCAGCGCACGATCTTGCCGCCTTCCATGCAAACCGCGTCGCCGTTGCGATCGGCGATGCCGGCAGGCAGTGTCACGTTGTTGGCGTCGATATATTGGGTAATCACGCCATAGGGCCAGGGATAGGCGTTCATGACGGCGGTAATGCCGAGCACGACGAGACTGCCGACCGCCACCAGCGCGAATTCCGCCCAGACAGGGCGCAAGGGGAAGTTGAAGCGCACCCGCTGCCGTCGCGCGTGAACAATGGAGATCACGATGATCAAACAGGCCACGATTGCCAGGGTCCAGCTCCAGAACGGGCCGAACCAGCCTTCCGGAATGCTGCCGCCCATGATCTTGAATGTCTTGTCCATCGGCGCGACGGTCACGCCCTTGGCGACCAGGAAGGCTATGCCGCTATAGGCTATGAGGCCGCCCAGGGTGACGATGAAAGCCGGGATTTGCGCATAGGCGATCAGGAAGCCGTTGAAGGCGCCGATCAGTGTGCCGAGAACCACGGCGCAAACGACCGCCAGGATCCATATCGCCGGATGCCCGACGCCGATTGCCGGGCCGAGTATGTAGACTTGGAGCACGCCGATCGTGACTGCAACGAGACTGAGCATCGAGCCGACGGAAAGGTCGATGTGGCGCATCACGATCACCAGCACCATGCCGGTCGCCATGACGGAGATCGAGGAGGTCTGGACGAGCAGCGTCCAAAGGTTGCGCGGCGTCAGGAACGAGCCGCCGAAAAGGCCGGTATTGGGTCGCAGCACGCCGCTCCAGATGTCGAAGACGCACCACACGAAAATCAGCGCGGCGATCATGCCGAGCATGCGGGTGTCCAGTTCGGTGGCGGCGAGGAAGCGCTGGACGGCATTGCCGCTCGCCGCGCCCGGCTGTTTCAGATGTGGTCGGGACGAACCGCCCGGACTCGTCTTTACGGCATCTTCTTCAACGGAAATGGACATGGTGCCTCCCCCTGGCAGCCAATTTGGCGTCTCCTCCCACCGGTAGAGCCAAAATAGCGGCCATCTCGAACTTTGCAGTATCGTAACAAATTCGGGCCGCGTCATCCATCAAGTGATGCGCGGCCCGAAGTTTTTGCCTCAGCTTCGCGTGACGAGGATCAGTTGCAGGCTGCAACCGAGCCCGCGGCTACGCCGGCACAGGCCTCGTCCTTGGAGATCCAGCCCGCGTCGATGACGTCGGGCAGATTGTCCTTGGTGATCGGGTTCGGGGCCAGAAGGATCGCGTTGACCTCGACGCCCTTGGCGCCTCCGGAGAACTTGCTCACGCCTGCGATGTCGGCGGGCGCCTTGCCGTCGGCGATCTGCACGGCGGCCTCGGCGGCAACCTTGCCGAGTTCGCGGGCGTCCTTCCAGACCGACACGAGCTGCGTGCCCAGCGCCACGCGGTTCAGCGCAGCCTTGTCGCCGTCCTGGCCGGTGACCGGAACGGTGCCGGCAAGGCCCTGTGCTTCAAGCGCTGCAACCACGCCGGACGCCATGCCGTCATTTTCGGAGACCACGGCGTCGATGGCGTTGTCGTTGGAGGTCAGGCACTGCTCCATGTTCTTCTGGGCGTTGTCCGGCTTCCAGCCGTCGGTGAAGGTCTCGCAGACATTCTTGATCTTGCCGTCGTCCATGTTCGGCTTGAGCACTTCCATGATGCCCTGGAACAGGAACGTAGCGTTCGGATCGCCCTTGTCGCCCTTGATGAAGGCGAAATTGCCTTCGCTCTTGCCCTTCTCGAGCATCGCCTTGGCCATCGCGCGACCGACGCCGACATTGTCGAACGTTACGTAGAGCGCGTTCGGGTCTTCGACCAGCACGTCATAGGAGATCATCTTCACGCCGGCGTCCGACGCGGCCTTGAAGGATGGCAGGATCGCGTCGCTGTCATAGGCGACGACCATGATCACGTCGACATTCTGGGTGATCAGGCCTTCGATGTCGGCAGCCTGCTTCTGGGCCGACAGCTGGGCGTCGGTGGAGATGTACTTGTCGCCGGCGGCTTCGACGACAGCCTTGATCGCCGCCTCGTCGGTCTTCCAGCGCTCTTCCTGGAATGTCTTCCAGGAAACGGCAATCGTCTTGTCCTTGGCTTCGGCCACGGCCGCGAGCGCAAAAGACATGGCCACGCCCGCCAGAATGGCGGTTGCAAACTTCTTCATGATTTCCTCCCATGCGCCGCGCGGGCGCAGATTTTCCAACCCGGTAACGAAACCCTTTTTTTCGAGCTTCGAAAAAAAGAGTGGCCCAACCCGGCACTCCTGTCAATATCGATTCATCGGCGGCGTCATTTTTTCGATCCTCGAAAAAAACAATGACTCGGCCTTCGCCTTCTGGCACTATTTTGCCTGGCGCTGCCGAGGCTCCCGCTTGAGACGGGAAAGGAAGCGGCGTCCGGGAGGAAGTTTTAGAGCAATGTCGGTCGGAATCCGCCACGATGATTTGCGGCGCCGCAACCGCGCGATGGTCCTGTCGTCGGTTCGCGTTGCCGGGCAGCCTTCGCGCACGGAAATTGCTGCGACAACGGGGCTCAGCCATTCCACGATTTCGGCGATTTCGTCGGATCTCATCGCCGAGGGCTACCTGGTCCAGATCAAGGGTGTCGAAGTCCTGTCGCTGAAACGCGGCCGGCCCCAGGTGGCTCTTGCGCTCAATCCGCAAGCCGCCACCATCATCGTCGCTGTCCTGTCGCTGAACTTCCTGTCTGCGGCCATCATCGATTACGCCGGTGGCGTGATGGCTGAGCAGACCCGCAGGCCGGTCACCGCGACCATGTCGCGATCCTCGCTGGTGGCCGAACTTGTAGCGATTGTCCGACACCTGATGTCGGCTAACGTCATGGACGCCCGGCCGCTGCGTATCGTGCTGGCCATTCAGGGCATCACCGACTCGCCCGCCCGCACAATGCTCTGGTCGCCGATCACGCCGCAAAGCGACGTCGCGTTCGCGGATCGTCTCGAGCGCGAATTCGCGATACCGACAACGGTGCAGAACGACTGCAACATGATGGCCGTGGCGCTGCGCCTGCGCGACCCCGTCCGCTACCGCGACGACTTCATCGCCATTCTCCTGTCCAACGGCATCGGCATGGGACTGGTGCTCAAGGGCGAACTCTTCACCGGAACGCACTCTTCCGGCGGCGAATTCGGCCACATGACCCACCGCCCCGACGGCGCGCTCTGCCGCTGCGGGCAGCATGGCTGCCTCGAAGCCTATGCAGGAAACTACGCGATCTGGCGCAACGCGCGGGGCAAGGGCGAGAATTCCCCGCCCGAAGACGGCATTGACGAACTGGACATGAAGGCGCTTGCGGCCCGCGCCCGCGCCTCGGATGGTCCCGAGCGCGAAGCCTACAGGGTGGCGGGAAACGCGCTCGGTTTTGCCCTCGGCAGCCTGTTTGCACTGGTCGACCCCGCACCCGTGGCCTTTGTCGGCGGCGGCGCGGCCGCATTCGACATTCTTGAGCCGCATGTCCGGGCTGCCATCTCCCGCACCGCGGGCGGTCGTCACTCGGACGCTATTTCATTCGATACGGTGACTGATGAACTGCCGCTTATCCGCCAGGGCTGCGCCATGCAGGCCCTGACCTATGTCGATGAAAAGATCTTCGCGTCAGGACTTGCATCGGCTCCGCGCGCTTCCGCTGGAAAGGATGTCGCATGACATCGACACATGCCCGATCATGGTTCCTCCCGGCCGCCATTGCCTGCCTCATCCTCTCGCCGGTCATTGCCCTGGCCAATCCATGGTCTGAAAATGTCATCGACACGCATGTCGACCAGTCGACGATTTCCGGAACCCTTCCACTCGATGTGCTGGAGGCGCTGCGCAAGAAGGGCGAGCATCTGTTCACCGGCCATTTCACCGAGGCCGACGGCGTCGGCCGGCCCTTCGCCACCCAGGCGATCATTCCAACCCGGCGCAAACGGCCGCCCGAAAACGCCTTCTTTCGGACCGCCGGCATGGACTCGAATGCCTGTTCGGGCTGCCACAACCAGCCGGTGGCCGGCGGCGCCGGCGACTTCGTCACCAATGTCTTCGTCTCCGAGGGATTCGAAAGCGCCGATTTCGACAGTCTCGATCCGCAATTCTCCAACGAACGCGGTACCAACCACATCTTCGGCGCCGGCCTGATCGAGCTTCTGTCGCGCGAAATGACCGCTGACCTCCGATCGATACGCCGCCAGGCAGCCGCCGAAGCGCGCGACACCGGCAGGCCCGTCACGGCTCAACTCGCCGCCAAGGGCGTCCGCTTCGGCTACATCGTCGCCGCGCCAGATGGCGTCATCGATCTCGGCGGTGTGCAGGGGGTGGACGCCGATCTCGTCGTCCGCCCGTTCACCCAGAAAGGAGTGATGACCTCACTGCGCCAGTTCACCGACAACGCCCTCAACCACCATCACGGCATGCAGCCCTCGGAGCGCTTCGGACTGCGCTGGACCGGCACGCGCGACCATGATGGAGATAGCCACGAGGACGAGATCTCCGAAGGCGATGTTTCGGCGCTGGTCGCCTGGCAGGCGGCTTTGCCGCCCCCGACCGTCATGACACCTGCCGATCCTGCCTGGCAGGCGGCCGCGGCGCGGGGCAGTTCCAGCTTTACGGCCATAGGTTGCGCCGAATGCCACAAGCCTGCCTTGCCGCTTGCCTCGCTAGAATTTGTCGATCCGGGCCCCTCCGACATGGCCGGCACGTTGCGCACCGCCGATGTCGCGGCGCCGGCGGTCTACGACCTCGCCCTCTATGACTGGGCTAAAAAGCTGCCGCGCAACGAAAAAGGCGAAGTGCTGGTGCCGCTTTTCGGCGACCTCAAGCGCCATACCATCGCCGATCAACAGGTGGCCGTGCTTGGGAACGAGTTGCTGGCCCAGCGTTTCGTGGAGCGCAACGTCTTCATGACGGCGGAGCTTTGGGGCGTCGGTTCCACCAGCCCTTACGGCCATCGTAATGACCTGCCCTCCCTCGACACCGTCATCCGCGCCCATGGCGGCGAGGGCCGCGCCGCACGCGACGCCTACATAGCGCTGTCCGACGAAGAGCGCGACAATATCGTCGCCTACCTCAGGACGCTGGTCATCCAGCCTGCGGCGGCGACACAATGAGCAAGACCCGCAACTTCGTCGCGGCCGCCCTCGCCGGACTGGCGCTGGTCGCACAGCCATCGTCGGCCGGTGCGGTAGACTATGTCCCGCGCACCCCGGTGAACGACATCCCGCGCCTGCATGAAGAGGCGGTTGCGGCTGGCATCGATCATTCCTACACCGGTCCCTGGGAGTTCTTCGTCGGCGGCGGCGGGGCCTCGCTCGACTGCAATGGCGACCGTCTGCCAGACGTCTTTCTGGCCGGCGGCAAGGGCGCCTCCGCGCTCTACGTCAACCACAGCCCGCCGGGCGGCGCGTTGCGCTTTGTGCAGCAGCTGCTCGATATCGACGCCAGGGATCTTTCCAATGTCCTCGGCGCTTACGCGCTCGACATCGACAATGACGGCCATCGCGACCTCGTCCTGCTCAGGCTGGGCGAAAACCTTGTCCTCAAGGGCGGCCCCGGATGCACCTTTGCCAAGGCAAACAAGGCCTTGGCGCTCGACGGCGGCCGCGCCTGGACGACCTCTTTCGCCGCGACATGGGAGGCCGGACAGACCTACCCCACGCTGGCCTTCGGAAATTATGTCGACCGCGCCGCGCCCGGCTCGCCGTGGGGCACATGCGACGACAACATGCTGGCCCGCCCGCAGCCCGGCGACAGGCCGGACTATTCGCAAGCCGCCGCGCTGAACCCCGGCTATTGCGCCCTGTCGATGCTGTTCACCGACTGGAACCGCTCCGGCACGCCGTCCTTGCGCGTTTCAAACGACCGCGAATATTACGAGGGCGGGCAGGAGCAGCTCTGGCATGTGGACCCCGGCCAACCGCCTGCACTTTACA
>JBKJRE010000562.1:0-2800 GCA_046594775.1 Rhizobiaceae bacterium
CTCGCGACATGAGATCGCGTTCGAAGATGATGGCGCCTGTAAAGCGGTTGGTAAGGTAATAGTGGCCGATGGCGGCGATCGTGATGTTCAACTGGACCGGATCGATACCCTCACGAAACACACCCTGCTTTGCGCCGCGCTCCAGAATGGTGGCCACCATGGCGACGAAGCGGCGGCTCATAGCCTGGACGACATCGGACTTCTTGAGGTGGCGCGCCTTGTGCAGATTCTCGCTGTTGACCATCGTGAGGAATTCGGGATTGTCGAGGTAATATTTCCAGGTGAAGCGGACGAGCCGTTCCAGTGCCTCTTTCGGCTCGAGATGGTCGAGTTCCAGCTTCTGCTCTGCTGTACGGATATCGACATAGGCGTCTTCGAGAACGCGCTGGAACAGGCTCTCCTTGCTTTCGAAATAGTGGTAGATCATGCGCTTGTTGGCCTTCGCGCGCTCGGCGATGTCGTCCACGCGAGCGCCGCCCAACCCCTTCAGGGCGAATTCCTTCTTCGCCGCTTCGAGGATTCGCCGCTGTGTCGCCTCTGCGTCCCGTACCCGCGGTTTGCGAGTCTTTTCAACGGCCTTGTCGGGATCTGCTAATGTCAAAATGTTCGCCCTTTTCTGAGAAAGCCGTCATCTCGCCTCAAGGACGTCAGAAGACAAGCCGATCTCGAAGCATACGCCCGGGCATTTGAACGGACTTCCTACCATCCGACCGGCACCTGCAAGATGGGCTCGGACCCGTTGGCGGTGGTCGATCCCCAACTCAGGGTCCGCGGGCCCGACGGCATTCGCATGTGCGATTCATCGGTCATGCCGAGCCTCGTCGGCTCCAACACCAATGCGCCACGATCATGATCGGTTACAAAGGCAAGCGACCTGATACGCGGCAACCGGTAGAACATTTCCGCCTTGGGCTTGTCTCCTCGTCGGCGACGGCGGCGGACATCGCCTATGCGCTCAATCCCAGTCGGGCGCCCAGGCAACGGCGGATTTGTCGACGATGCGGTAATTGGTGGCGGTCATTGCGTCGATGCGCGCCATGTCGACGCTGGACAGGGTAAAATCCATAATATCGAAGTTGGCCCGGATGTTGGCAGGCTTGGTTGACATGGTGTTGATGGACACGCCCTTCTGAATGATCCACCCGAGTACGATTTGTGCTGGAGATTTGCCGTAGGCCTCGGCAAGTTCTGTAAAGAGCGGATAGGTGAAGACGCTGCCGCGGGCGACGGAGCAATAAGAGGAGAGGGGAATTCCCGTTTCCGTCGCGGCCGCGAGCAGAATGTCCTGGTTCAGGAGCGGATGGAACTCGACCTGGTTGGTCGCGAGAGGCGTATCGACGGCGCTTGCTGCTTCGCGCATCATCCGCGCAGTGTAATTGGAAATCCCGATATGCCGGGCAAGGCCTTCCCGCTTTGCTTTTTCCAGCAATTTCAGCGGCCCAGCGATTTTGCCGTCGACCGGCGGCCAGTGCAGAAGCAGGACATCGACAGGGCCCATCCCGAGACTCTTCAAACTCCTTTCGACCGAAGGCAGGAACCGATCTTCGGCGAAATTGTCGGGGTGAACCTTCGTCGTCACGCAAAGCTCGTTCCGGGGGATGCCGGTCTCGGCCAGTACGGCTCCGACATCCGCCTCGTTTCCGTACATCTGCGCGGTGTCGAAGGAACGGTAGCCGACGTCTACCGCCGCTCTCATCGCGCTGATAAGTTCCGCGCCCTTGAGCGGATAGGTGCCGAAGGATCTCTGGTAGGTTTTCTCGAAATAGATGCTCATCGACCCTCTCTCCGTGCGGACACGCCAACAGCGACTTCGTTCGCCCTAATACACTACTCAGTTACTTATTGCTCAAATTTTGAAGTCGATTCAAGCGCAACCGGCTCCCGAACCGGCGATTTCGTCGGTTACTATGCCATAGCCCTGAAGGTCGGCCAAGCCGGCGCATGTCTGCGCCAACCGCTTGATCGAGGACCCTTTCCATTACATTTATAACCGTCTGGTTACTTAATTAGATGGCGTCGGCAGCCGGCAGGAGAGATGAAATGACGAAGATCAAGAGCGCGGCCGAGGCGGCTGCGCTGATCCCGAGCGGGGCAGTCGTGGCGGTGAATACATCGAGCTGTGCTGGTGGGGTGCTCAAGGGCACACAGCGCATGACCGGGAGTCTGAAGCGCGTGACTTTCACCTTCTCGCAGGCAGGTTCTTGGCCACCTTTACGAAGGCCCTTACCTGTTCGCTTCGATTCGATTTCTTCCACGTCAGCACCGTTTGGCTGCGGAACCGCGAGTGGAGGATCGGACTAACTTCAACGGTACGTCCCAGGAAGGCAATTAGGCTTTCGGGGTAGATGGTGACGCCCAAACCCGCCGCCACGAGGCCAATCAGCGCCAGGGTATTGGATGCTTCCAACTTCACCTTGAGCTCGATTCCCTCCGCGCTGAACAGGTCGCTCAATCGTCGGCGATACTCTCCCCATTCGCGCATGTCGCCCAGGATCAGATCCTGGCCGGCGATGTCGGCCGGTGTCAGGTGGAACTTGCGCAGAAGCGGATGGTTCAGCGGCGTCACGATATAGAGAACCTCCGAGGACAGAAGCAGACTGTTGTAATCGGGATGCGCGAAGGGGCCGATCATGTAGCCAATGTCGATTTCGTCGTTTGCGAGCGCCAATTTCTGGCCCTGCGTCAGAGATGGCTCGGGGAATCTGCACAGCGGGGATAAGTGGAATATCTGCCTGAGATCGGCATGATGCCGTGAACAGGAGAGACCATGACAAGACGACCGCGCCGGAACCACAGCCCG
>JBKJRE010000570.1:0-2957 GCA_046594775.1 Rhizobiaceae bacterium
TCTTGATGGCAGCGCCGCCGGCTTCGTCGAAGCGATCGATCAGGCCGGAATCGAGACCCAGGACGTCAAGCGCCGCTATATCCGCGTGCTCAAGCCAGTGCGCATCGAGAGCGGCGCCTCATGGGCGGAGTTCCTGCCCTATGACGGCACCCGCTTCGAGGTCGAGATCGATTTCGAAAGCCCGGTGATCGGACGGCAGTCCTTCGCTTCCGACATTACCGCGAACATTTTCCGCCGTGAAATCGCCCGCGCCCGCACCTTCGGCTTCATGAAGGATGTCGAGCGTCTGTGGGCGGCCGGCTATGCGCTGGGCTCTTCGCTCGAGAATTCCGTGGTGATCGGCGAAGACAGCCGGGTCATCAATATGGAGGGCCTGCGTTTCAAGAACGAGTTTGTCCGCCACAAGATGCTGGACGCGATGGGCGACCTGGCGCTCGCGGGGGCGCGCTTTATCGGCTGCTTCCGCTCCTATCGAGGCGGGCATCGGTTGAATGCCGCGTCGCTGCGCCGGCTGTTTTCGGATCGTTCTGCCTTCGAGATCGTCGAAACCAATCGCCGCGAGCGCGGACGTTCTGCCGAGATGACAGCGGTAAACGCTGCGGTCTATGCCCCTTGGGTGCTCTAAACGCTTCAGTTGGCGGCGAATTTGAAACCAGCGTGGCGGATTTGCCCGGCTGACGCGTCGCCGCCACAAAAATGCGCCATTGCCCGGCGATAGCCTTGCCGTCGAATAGCGGCTATGATCAATGACGGCGTGTCCACGTCGATCGCTGCGCCGAAGGGGCTGTAATTCAACCATGGATTTTTTGAGAATGGTTTGCACAGGCGGATCGCTGCGAACGGCGCTTGCGGTGGCTGCGGTCAGCGTCGTTCCCCTGCTGGCGGCGGGTTGCATGTCGAAAGAGCCCGACATCGACCTGTCGACCTATGTCGAACAGACCGAACCGGCCGATGCGCTCTACAATCAGGGGCTTGCCAACCTCAATGCCGGCAATCTGAAGGAGGCGAGCCGCAAGTTCGACGCCGTGGACCGCCAGCATCCCTATTCGGAATTCGCGCGCAAGGCGATGGTGATGGGCGCCTTCACCAACTACCGGCAGGGCAACTACGACGACGCCATCAACGCCGGCAAGCGCTATGTCTCGCTTTACCCCTCCTCGGAGGATGCCGCCTACGCCCAGTATATCGTGGGGCTGAGCTATTTCAGGCAGATCCGGGACGTGACCCAGGACCAGAAGGAATCGCGCCGCGCCATCGAGGCCATGGAAGAGGTCGAGAACCGCTGGCCGGATTCTGAATATGTCGAGGATGCGCGCACCAAGGTGCGCTTTGCCCGCGACCAGCTCGCCGGCAAGGAAATGCAGATCGGTCGCTACTATCTGGAGCGCCGCGAGTACATCGCCGCGGCCAAGCGCTTCCGCTACGTGGTCGAGAACTATTCCAACACACGCCATGTCGAAGAAGCGCTGGCGCGTCTGACGGAGACCTACTACGCCATGGGGCTGACCTCGGAAGCCCAGACGGCGGCGGCGGTGCTCGGTCAGAACTATCCTGACAGCCAGTGGTACAAGGATTCCTACGCACTGCTGCAATCCAACGGCCTGCAGCCGCGGGAGAACAATGGTTCATGGATCTCGAAGGCCGGAAAAATCTTCGGCGGCGCCTGACCAGTAGCGGGACGGAATGCTTTCCAGACTGTCGATCCGCGATATCGTCCTGATCGAAAAGCTGGACATCGACTTTTCGTCGGGACTTTCAGTTCTTACCGGTGAAACCGGCGCCGGCAAGTCGATCCTGCTCGACGCCCTGTCGCTGGCGCTTGGGGCGCGCGGCGACGCATCGCTGGTGCGGCATGGCGCCAACCAGGGCCAGGTCAGCGCGGTGTTCGACGTGCCGCGCAATCATCCGGCGCGCGCCATTCTCGCCGACAACGCGCTGGACGATGACGGCGACATCATCCTGCGCCGGGTCCAGAGCGCAGACGGCCGTACCCGCGTCTTCGTCAACGACCAGCCTTCCAGCGTCACGCTGATGCGCGACATCGGCCGCACGCTGGTCGAGATCCACGGACAGCATGACGAGCGCGCTCTGGTCGACGCTGCCGCGCACCGGGAACTGCTGGATGCGTTCGGCGGCCATCTTGCGGAGGTAGGACTGAGCCGGGAGAGTTGGCGTCGCTGGCGCGAAGCCGACCAGGAAATGGCAAGGCACCGCGCCAGGGTGGAGGCGGCTCCGCGGGAGGCCGACTATCTGCGCGCCGCCGTGGCCGAATTGTCGCAGCTCGATCCGCAGCCTGGCGAAGAGACCGAACTTGCAGCTATACGCGCCGCCATGATGCGGGCGGAGAAGGTGGCTTCGGAAATCAGGGACGCGCAGGATGTGCTGTCCGGCCAGAATTCTCCCTTGCCGCAACTGGCAAGCCTGCTCAGGCGCCTGCAGCGCAAATCCGCGGAGGCGCCGGGTCTGCTCGACGAGGTGGTGCAGTCGCTGGATGAGGCCATGCTTTCGCTCGACGCAGCACAGGCAGGCGTGGAAGCTGCCCTTCGCGAGGCGGAGTTCGATCCGCAGCGGCTCGAAAAGGCCGAGGAGCGCCTGTTTTCGCTGCGTGCCGCCTCACGCAAATTCGCCGTGGCGGTTGAAGGGTTGGCGGCGTTGCGGGACACGATGTCGGCCGACCTTGCGGATCTCGACGCAGGCTCCGACCGGCTGGCGACACTCGAGAAACAGGCGGTGGCGTCACGGTCCGCCTATGATCAGACAGCGGCGCGGCTGTCGGATTTGCGCCAGGCGGCGGCAATGGCCCTCAACAAGGCGGTGGCCAGGGAATTGCCCGCGCTCAAACTCGAGCGGGCGCAGTTCATCGTCGAGATCGCGACCGACCCGGACAACCGTGCCGAGGATGGCATCGATCAAGTCGAATTCCGGGCCGCGTTCCGGGATTGGTCCGCACCCAGAAT
>JBKJRE010000014.1:0-2632 GCA_046594775.1 Rhizobiaceae bacterium
CGCTTGAAAGGCGCGGGATTGTCCTGCGCCGACGCAGGGCAGGCCAGCAGCAAGGGAACAAGAAGCGCGAGAGCGGTTCTCAGCATGCTTACCTCCGGACACACGCGATTCCGAGAATATGCCGGTCGCGCTCACTCCGCCATCGGTTCAAAAGAAAAAAAGCCGGCCGCACGACACGGCCGGCTTCGGTTAGACTGGAGCGGAGCCTTACTTGGCGAGCTCCGCCTTGGTCTTTTCGACTTCCTCGGCGCTCATTTCGCCGACCGTCGTCACAGCGCCATCGGTGATCTTCCAGAGGCGAAACGGACCGGTGATATCGCCATACTGGTCGAAGCTGACCGGTCCGATGACGCCTTCATACTTCACCGGCTTGCCTTCCTTGATCAGCGCCAGGGCCTTGGCGAACTCCTCCTTGCCTGCGTGGATCGGCTCGCCGCCGGCGGCGACCACTTCCGGGATCGCAGCTTTGATCGCGGCAGAGTCGGCTTTGCCGGCCTTGGCGACCGCCAGCGCGACGATCGCGCCGGCGTCGTAGGAACGGTCGGCTGCCGGAGCGTCCGGCTTGATGCCGCCCGAGAACGCTTCGTAGTTGGCGTTGAAATATTCGGTCGAGGCGGTCGTGCTGGTGCCCGAAGACGTGCCATAGGCATCGCCGAGATACTGTGCTCCGACTGCCTCGATGAACTCGCTCGAGTTCATGCCGTCATTGAGCAGGAATTTCTGTGGCCCGCCGCCCGAGATCCAGGCACGGGCAATCGTCGCGCCGTCGACCGGGTAGCTGACGAGATAGAGTGCTTCGGGCTCGCCCGCCATCGCGGCACTTGCCTCGGAGGAGTAGCTCGCCTGCTTCTCGTTGTAGGGAGTGGTGGAGGTGATAACCCCGCCCAGCTTCTCGTAGGCCGAGGCGAATTCGCGAACCATGTTGACGCCGAAATCATTGTTGACGTGGATGATGGCGAGCTTCTTCAGACCCTGATCGATAGCGTATTTTGCCGCCGCCGTGCCCTGCAGCGCGTCGGACGTGATCGTGCGGAAGAACACGCCGTTGGTTTTGCCTTCGCGTCCGAGGTCGGTCAGCGTCGGCGAGGAGGAAGCTGGCGAAACCTGCACCACGCCGGCCGGCGCCGTGACCGAGGTGAGGATCGGGATCGACACCGAGGAAATGATGCCGCCGATGATCACCGGCACCTTCTTGATGTTGACCAGTTGCGTCGCCTGATCGACGGCCACCGTGCCCTGGCTCTGGCTGTCGCGCGTGTCGGCAACCAGATTGCAGCCGTCCACGCCGCCGGCCTCGTTGAAATCGCGGAACGCCATTTCGACGGATTTCGCACCGGCCTGGCCATATTGGCCGGCCGGCCCGGTGAGTTCCATCACCATGCCGATGGTGATGTCGCAATCTGCCGAAAAGGACGGCATCGCCGACGCGCCGATGGCCGTAAGGACTGTCGTGGCAAGAAGCATATGTCTCATGTCATTCCCCTTTTTTGAGTTCGGACTCTCCTGGAGCGTCCGTTTGCTGGTGGTTGTTTGGTACCCCTGGATTGGCGAATCGAAGCTCAGGCGGCTCCCTTGTTGAGATTGTATTTCATCACCGACCCGTGCCGGCCGTGCCGGTCGCGCTCCAGCGTATAGACGTCGCCCTCTATCTGGTTCGCGTTGGCGAGTACGGCGGAGATTTCTGCATTATCCTGGCTTGTGAGGACGATGCTGGAGATGGCGAGATTGGAGGCGAGGTGCGCCCGGGTTCGTGCCCCGATGATGACGCCGGCGACGCCTGGCCGCGACAGCATCGCTGCACCTGCCACGGTCGCGATGTCGGCGCCGTGACGGTCGGCAATCTGCCTCAGCGTTTTCAGCAAGCTCTGGAACTTGTCCCAGCCGCCGAAATCATCGATGATCAGCTTGTACTTGGTCAGCGACCGGTTCTCGAGCGAATCTGACGGTTCCGGCTGGCCGAGCCAGCGGTCGCCCAGAAAGCCACCGGCAACCGTTCCGTAGCAGAGCAGCGAGACGCCGTGTTCCTCGGCGGCAGCTGCCATCCGCTTGGCCGGCCTGCGGTCGAGCAGGGAATACTGCACCTGCATCGAGGTCAGCGGCACGCCGCCCCGCACCATGGCGAGCATGCTGTCCGTATCGAAATTGGTGGCGCTGACCTTGTGGATTTTGCCGGCGAGACGCAACTCGTTCAGCCATTGCGCGGTCTCCAGCCATCGCGCCGCGTCGTAGTCCCACCAGTGCAATTGCACGAGGTCGAGGCGCTCGATGTTCAGCCGGCGCAGCGACTCGTCGATGCCGCTTTCCACATAGCGCCTTGTGATGACCGGAAGGATGTCCAGATCGGGCACGAATTTGGTGTGGACCTTGATGCGGCTAAGCGCCTCCTGACCCCGCAGATTGCGGTATTGCAGGCGGAAGCGGCCGATCATCTCCTCGACACCGGTATAGATATCGGCGCAGTCGAAGGCCGTGATGCCGGCATCAGCGAACTCGGTCATGTCGGCCAGAGCAGCGTCGGGCTCGACGGCGCCGTGACCGCCGGCCAGCTGCCAGCCGCCCTTGATGAGGACAGGGATCTGGTAGTCCGACGCCAGCGTCACGTGTGGCAGCCTGCTCACGGTGCGCCGGTGGA
>JBKJRE010000469.1:0-3797 GCA_046594775.1 Rhizobiaceae bacterium
AGAGTTGACGGCGTTCTCGACGATGTTCTTGTCCGCGTACATTGAGGCACCGCCAACCATCGGATTCTTTGCATAGGCGGCGCTTGAAAGCATGGTCAGGGCTACGACGCCGGCCGACAAAGCTCTGGTGAATTTGGACATAATTTGACTCTCCCAATGTTGGTTTCAACGAGGTCAAGTACGAATCCTGTGATCGAAGAGTTCAGCCTGTCCGATCACGTTTCCTTGATTGTACCGGTCGTCATCATGATCGACCGCTTCGTCTCTCATGCTGCGGCAAAGCAATTTGCGTAAAAAGCCGCTTGCGTAAGAAGGGCTGCGCTGCTTGCCGGGAGGATGATCAAATTCGCTTGCGCGTCGCGCTGCCGTTTTCGAAAAGGCCGGGGGAAACTCTCCGGCCGGTTGTGCGTCTCGCCCGCCGCTTCCGGTTAATCGGTCGCGAACATCGGACAACATTTGCTGCACCGATCTTGCCACAGGATCGGAACCCGATAGGTGACATCGCGTTAGCGCCGTGCAAAAGTTCGCGGCGTACAGCATCGTCAAAATCGGTTTCCAGAATGCCCCTCAGGAAGATTGCCCCTCGCCAGGTATGGGCATTGATGAAAACCGCGGCTTTCGGCTTCGTCAACGATAACGCCATGAGCCGCGCCGCAGCCATGGCGTTTTATGCCGCCACCTCGCTTGCCCCCATTCTGCTCATCGTTATCGCGATCGCAGGCCTCGTGGTGGGCCGAGACGCGGCTCAGGTCGCTGTTTCAGCCCAGCTTGCGGGCCTGCTCGGTCCTCAGGGGGCCGATCTGATGAAATCAATCGTCGAGGGTGCATCCGACAAAACCAGCGGCGTCGTCGCAAGCCTGATCGCGCTTGTCACCCTGTTGGCGAGCGCTTCGGGCGTGTTTGGCGAGATGCAGGCCTCGCTCAACCAGATCTGGAAAGTCGAGGCTGGTCCGACAAGCCTCTCGCGGCTTGTCAGGGCGCGCGCCGCAAGCCTCGGCCTCGTCGCGGCGCTCGGCTTCCTGCTGCTAGTCTCGCTCATCGCGAGCACGGCGATTTCGGGCCTGGGTGTATTGATAGACGCCTATCTTCCGGTTGGCTCCGTGATCCTGTCGATCATCAACACCGTTGTTTCCCTTTTGCTGATCGCGGTGCTGTTCGGCGCGATCTACAAAGTGCTGCCTGATCGCTCGCTGGCATGGCGCGACGTACGGTTCGGCGCTGTGACGACCGCAATACTGTTCACCGTCGGCAAATCGCTGATCGGCTGGTATCTCGGCACCAGCGCAATCGCATCGTCCTACGGCGCGGCGGGCAGTCTGATCGTGCTGCTCCTTTGGGTCTTCTATTCGTCGGCGATTTTTCTGTTCGGCGCGGAAGTCACGCGCGCCTATGCCGTCACATGGGGCTCGCGCGGCGATCTTGGCTCAAGGGTGGAGGGACCATCGGACCGTCCCGCCTCCGCAACCATGCCGGTCGTGGCTGGCGAGGGCGTTGCCGCTGACGGCGGGCGAGGCCAGGGAGCGCCTGCCGCCATAGCGGCTATCGCCGCCGTTTCCGCAGCGACGGTTCTGCTTGTGCTGTCGGCTTTCGGTCGTTCGCCGCGCCGCTGAAGCGCCGGCTTGAGGCGGTGCCGGCTGCGCCCCGCGGAAAAAAGAAGCCGCTCCCGCTAAACCCCCGAGCCCCGGTTGACGCAGCCGAAATATCCGCCGGCCTACGGAACTTTGTCTTCGATAGACACTTAAACGAGCGTCTTACAACGGCGTGAAAATCGCAGATCTGTTGAAAACGAAAGGACGTTCCCATGGCCAAGGCAAAGACGCTTGAAGACCTCTTTCACGATACGCTCAAGGACATCTACTATGCCGAGCGCAAGATACTGAAGACCCTTCCGAAGATGGCGAGGGCCGCACAGTCGCCCGATCTGAAGGCGGCCTTCGAGAAGCACAAGGCCGAGACCGAAGGCCACGTCGAGCGTCTGCAGCAGGTGTTCGAAATCCTCGGCAAGCGCGCCCAGGGCAAGACCTGCGACGCGATCGAAGGCATCGTTGCTGAAGGCGAGGAGATCATCGAGGAGTTCAAGGGAACGCCGGCACTCGACGCCGGCCTGATTTCCTCGGCCCAGGCCGTCGAACATTACGAGATCACCCGTTACGGTACGCTGCGCCGCTGGGCCGAAACGCTCGGCATGAAGGATGCGGCCAAGCTTCTGGGCCAGACGCTCGATGAGGAATCCAACACCGACGAGGCATTGACCGGTCTTGCCGAGAGCGCCAACGACATGGCGAAGGCTGCCTGACGTTTTCGGGACGGTCGCCCAGGCGACCGTCCCGTTCTCCCTCATGATGCTGCGCGGTCCGTGACCGCTGCGCGCTCAACCAGTTCAGGAAGAAAATCTCATGGCGAAGAAGCCCAGCACGAGCAGCCGGACGATCGAAGAGCAGATAACAATTCACGACCAGAAGCTTGTGCGCGGCAATGGCGGTGAACTCCATCAGACCGCCGGGGGCGAAACCCCCATTTTGACCACCGCCCAGGGCGGGCCTGTCGCCGACGACCAGAATTCGCTGCGCGTCGGCCAGCGCGGTCCCACACTGATGGAAGATTTCCACTTCCGCGAAAAGATCTTCCATTTCGATCATGAACGCATTCCCGAACGCGTCGTGCATGCGCGCGGCTATGGCGCGCACGGTTATTTCGAGACCTACGAGTCGCTTGCCAAATACACCCGCGCCGACATCTTCCAGCGCGCAGGCGAGAAGACGCCTGCGTTCGTCCGCTTTTCAACAGTGGCGGGATCCAAGGGCTCTTTCGACCTGGCCCGCGACGTGCGCGGCTTTGCCGTCAAACTCTACACGAAGGAGGGCAACTGGGACATCGTCGGCAACAACATGCCGGTCTTCTTCATCCAGGACGCCATCAAGTTTCCCGACCTCATCCATTCGGTGAAGGCGGAGCCGGATCGCGCGTTTCCCCAAGCCCAATCGGCGCATGACAATTTCTGGGACTTCATTTCGCTGACCCCCGAGAGCATGCACATGATCATGTGGGTCATGTCGGACAGGGCCATCCCGCGCTCGCTCCGCTTTATGGAAGGCTTCGGCGTCCATACGTTCAGGCTGCTCAATGCCAGCGACGAGTCGACCTTTGTCAAATTCCTCTGGAAGCCGAAGCTCGGGCTACAATCGGTGGTCTGGAACGAGGCGGTGAAGATCAATGGCGCCGATCCGAACTTCCATCGCCGCGACATGTGGGACGCGATCCAGTCCGGCAACTTCCCGGAATGGGAACTGTGCGTGCAACTGTTCGACCAGGATTTCGCCGATTCCTTCGACTTCGACATTCTGGACCCGACCAAGCTGATCCCCGAGGAAATCATCGAGCCGATGCCGGTCGGCCGACTGGTGCTTGACCGAATGCCGGACAATTTCTTCGCCGAGACCGAGCAGGTCGCGTTCATGACGCAGAATGTGCCGCCCGGCGTCGACTTCTCGAACGACCCGCTGCTGCAGGGGCGCAACTTCTCCTATCTCGATACCCAGATCAAAAGGCTGGGCTCGACCAATTTCACGCATCTGCCGATCAACGCGCCGAAGTGCCCCTTCAACCACTTCCAGCAGGACGGTCACATGGCGATGCGCAACCCGGTCGGCCGCGCCAATTACCAGCCCAACTCCTGGGGCATGGGACCGCGCGAGGATCCCAAAAAGGGCTTCCGGTCCTTCGCCGACGCCGAGGAGGGCCCGAAGGTACGCCTGCGCGCCGAAAGCTTCGCCGATCACTACAGCCAGGCGCGGCAG
>JBKJRE010000077.1:0-2906 GCA_046594775.1 Rhizobiaceae bacterium
CACGGTTCATTGTAGGAAGGCTCGCCCCAGAGTTCGAGCGGGTTCCGGTAGACGATGCGGATCATTTCAAGCGACGAGGGAGGCGTTGTGCGTGGAATTGGCGCAGGCGGCACGAAAGGCGCAGGCAATGTGTCCATGAAGGGCTCCGTTTCCTGACCCTCTATCTAGTGCGGCAACCCGCCGAATTCCACGACTGGCAAGCGTGTGCATGCATAGGTGACAACAGGGGGAAATTGCTCTCCGATCCGCCGCTCTGACGGGCTGTTTCAGCAACGGCGCGCCGACCCTCGCGTCGGCATATCCGGCGCCGCCGGCCGGCCATGGCGCAGCGGGCGAAAAACGGCCGCCGGCTCAACTTCCTTTCCCGTGCCGCCAATGCGTTGAAAGCTTGGAATTCCGGGCTTCAGCGCCTATATATTGAGCATGTTTAGATGCCCGATTCGGGGCGGGTTTTGTGCGCCGTTGCGCGGCAGTCAGACGAAAGCAATTCATGAGCGATCAGTCCGAGAACATTCCCGGCGTGCCCGCCGAATACGGCGCCGATTCCATCAAGGTTTTGAAGGGCTTGGACGCCGTGCGCAAACGGCCCGGCATGTATATCGGCGACACCGACGACGGCTCCGGCCTGCATCACATGGTCTACGAGGTCGTGGACAATGCCATTGACGAGGCCCTGGCCGGCCATGCGACGCTCGTGACGGTGACGCTGAACCCGGACGGATCGGTCACAGTCACCGACAATGGCCGGGGCATTCCGACCGATATGCACGACGAAGGCGTGTCGGCTGCCGAGGTCATCATGACCCAGCTGCATGCCGGCGGCAAATTCGACCAGAATTCCTACAAGGTGTCCGGCGGGCTGCATGGCGTTGGCGTCTCGGTCGTCAACGCGCTCTCGGTCTGGCTCAAGATGAAGATTCGCCGCAAAGGCAAGATTCACGAGATGAGCTTCACCCACGGCGTCGCGGACTCGCCGCTGGTGGAGACCGGCGACGCGGGGACCGACACCGGCACGGAAATCACCTTCATGCCGTCGACCGGGACGTTCACCATGGTCGATTTCGACTATGGGACGCTCGAGCATCGGCTGCGCGAACTGGCGTTCCTCAATTCGGGCGTGCGCATCGTTCTGACCGATGCGCGGCACGCCGACATCAAGGTGCAGGAGCTGATGTATGATGGAGGTCTCATCGAATTCGTGAAATATCTCGACAGGGCCAAGAAGCCTCTGATCACCCAGCCGGTTGCGATCAAGGCCGAGCGTGACGGCATCACCGTCGAGGTGGCGATGTGGTGGAACGACAGCTACCACGAGAACGTGCTGGCCTTCACCAACAACATTCCGCAGCGTGACGGCGGCACCCATCTGGCCGGCTTCCGGGGAGCGCTGACGCGACAGATCACCGGCTATGGCGAATCCTCGGGGCTGACGAAGAAGGAAAAGGTCGCGCTCATCGGCGATGATTGCCGCGAGGGACTGACCGCCGTCCTGTCGGTCAAGGTTCCGGACCCGAAATTCTCCTCGCAGACCAAGGACAAGCTGGTCTCTTCGGAGGTGCGGCCCGTGGTCGAAGGTCTGGTCAACGAGGCGCTCGGCACTTGGCTCGAAGAGCACCCCGCCGAGGGCAAGATTGTCATCGAAAAGGTCATCCAGGCGGCTGCCGCGCGCGAGGCGGCGCGCAAGGCGCGCGACATCACCCGCAAGAGTTCGCTCGGCGTCACCTCGCTGCCCGGAAAGCTGGCCGATTGCCAGGAGCGCGATCCGGCCAAGTCCGAAATTTTCATCGTCGAGGGTGATTCCGCCGGCGGTTCCGCAAAGGGCGGTCGTTCGCGCCAGAACCAGGCGATCCTGCCTCTGCGCGGCAAGATCCTCAATGTCGAGCGCGTGCGCTTCGACCGAATGCTCGGTTCCGACATGATCGGCACGCTGATCACCGCGCTCGGCACAGGCATCGGCAGCGACGAGTTCAACGCCGACAAGCTGCGCTATCACAAGATCATCATCATGACCGACGCCGACGTCGATGGCGCGCATATCAGAACCCTGCTGCTTACCTTTTTCTTCCGGCAGATGCCGGTGCTCATCGAGCGCGGGCATCTCTATATAGCCCAGCCGCCGCTCTACAAGGTGACCCGCGGCAAGAGTTCGCAATACATCAAGGACGAGGATGCCTTCGAGAAGTTCCTCATTGGCTCGGGTCTGGAGGAGGCGTCGCTGACGCTGGAGTCCGGCGAGGTCCGGACCGGCGAGGACCTGCGCTCCGCAGTCGATGACGCGCTTGCGGTGCGCTCGCTGATCAACGGGCTGCACACCCGTTACAGCCGCACCGTCGTCGAACAGGCGGCGATCGCCGGCGGGCTGAACGCCGAAAAGATGGCTGATCTCGGCAGCGCCAACCGCATGGCCGAGGCGGTTGCCGCAAGGCTCGACGCCATCGCCGACGAGACCGAACGCGGCTGGGTAGGACGCATTTCCACCTCGAACGAAGGCCTCGGCGGGTTCGTCTTCGAGCGCACGGTTCGCGGTGTCAAGGAATTCGCCCATCTCGACCTTGCTCTCCTCAACTCGGCGGATGCACGCCAGCTCGACCGCTATTCGCCAAGGCTCGGCGAAATCTACCAGCAGTCGCCGGTGCTGCGCCGCAAGGACGTCTCCGAGGTGATTTCAGGTCCGATGGCGCTGCTCGAAGCGATCTTCGCCACCGGGCGCAAGGGCCTGACCATGCAGCGCTACAAGGGGCTCGGCGAAATGAACGCCGAGCAATTGTGGGAGACCACGCTCGATCCGAATGTCCGCTCGCTGCTCCAGGTCAAGGTCAACGATGCGACCGACGCCGATTCGCTGTTCTCGCGGCTGATGGGCGACGACGTCGAACCGCGCCGCGAATTCATCCAGGAGAACGCGC
>JBKJRE010000170.1:0-7971 GCA_046594775.1 Rhizobiaceae bacterium
CATTGACAGAAATCGTGCCCTCGGTCGGCTGCTCGAGATCGGCGATGACCCGCAAAAAAGTCGTCTTGCCGCAGCCGACCGAGGGCACGATTTCTGTCAATGGCATGAGCCCGCGCGAGGCGCGCGAGAAACGCGCCTATGGCTATGTGTTCCAGGCGGCGGCGCTGTTTCCGTGGCGCACCATCGACCGCAATGTGGCGTTGCCGCTCGAGGTCATGGGCATCTCCAGGGCGGACCAGGCGGCGCGCATCAAGCGCACCATGGAACTCGTCAACCTGACCGGGTTCGAGAATAAATATCCCTGGCAACTGTCCGGCGGCATGCAGCAGCGCGCCTCGATCGCCCGGGCGCTGGCCTTCGACGCCGACCTCTTGCTGATGGACGAGCCGTTCGGCGCGCTGGACGAGATCGTGCGCGACCATCTAAACCAGCAGCTGCTGGAGCTGTGGGCGCGCACGACGAAGACGGTCTGCTTCGTCACCCATTCGATTCCCGAGGCGGTGTATCTTTCGACGCGCATCGTGGTGATGTCGCCAAGGCCCGGCCGGGTGACCGACGTGATCCACTCGACGCTGCCAAGGGAGCGGCCGCTCGACATCCGCGAGTCGCCGGAATTCCTGGCGATTGCGGCGCGCGTCCGCGACGGGCTGCGGGCCGGGCACAGCTATGATGATTGAGCAAAATCCAACCCCCACCCCTGACGGGGCGAGCCGACGGTCTCGCCCGTCCTTCGGACCCCTACAAGGGGGAGGGGAATCCCGCTTCGCCCCATCGGAACCACGTTGATGGAGCGGGCGCGCGACAAGTTTCTGCCGGTTGTCATCATTCTCGCCGGGCTGGTGGTGGTCTGGTACATCGGCGCGGTAATGCTCAATGCGCCGTTCCAGCGCGACCTGGACCGGCGCGGCGATGTCACGCGAACCACGATGGAATTCGTGGAGGCGACGCTGTCGCAACCCAAGCCGACATTGCCGGCGCCGCACCAGGTGGCGCAGAATTTCTTCGAGAACACGTTTCTGCGCAAGGTCTCCAGCAACCGCAGCCTGGTCTACCACGCCTGGATCACGCTTTCCTCGACGCTACTCGGCTTTGCCTTCGGCACCGTGCTCGGCATCGTGATCGCGGTCGGCATCGTGCACTTCATCTCGCTCGACCGCAGCCTGATGCCGTGGATCATCGCCTCGCAGACAATCCCGATCCTGGCGATCGCGCCGATGGTTATCGTGGTGTTCGCGGCCATCGGCGTCACTGGAATTATACCCAAGGCGCTGATCTCGACCTATCTGTCTTTTTTCCCGGTTGCGGTCGGCATGGTCAAAGGGCTGCGCTCGCCGGAACTGACGCATCTCGACCTGATGCATACCTATCATGCGAGTGCTGCGCAGACCTTCTGGAAGCTGCGCGTCCCGGCCTCGGTGCCGTTCCTGTTCGCCTCGATGAAGGTCGGCGTGGCGGCGAGCCTGGTCGGCGCCATCGTCGCTGAACTGCCGACGGGCGCGGTGGCCGGGATCGGCGCAAAGCTGCTTTCCGGCTCCTATTACAGCCAGTCGATCGACATGTGGGCGGCACTCGTCGCCGGCTCGGTGGTGGCGGTTATTTTGGTGACGCTGGTCGGCGTCGCCGGCCGGGTCACCGAGAAGATGATGGGAGCGCGACCGGCATGAGCGCGCGGACGAACTCGACGGTTCCGGCCTGGAGAAGCCTCGCAGCGGTGGTTCTCGCAGTCGTCATTGCCGTCTTTGTGCTCGCTGCGCTCGATCGGCCGGACTTCGTCGCCGAGCGCAAGGGGGCCGGCCTGACCTTGGCGGTCGCGGTTTGGTTCCTGGGATGGTGGGGCAATGCCAGCCTGTCTTATTACCACCCGAAGAGCCTTGCGCTCGCGCGGCTTCGCGATGGCTTCGTGGCACTGTCCTTCGGGCTGGTGCTGCTGTTTTTCTGGGAGGTGCTGGTGCGCCTGTTCGAAGTGCCGTTCATCCTGCTGCCGCCGCCCTCGGCCATAGGCGTCAGGATCGCCAACTCGATCCCGATCCTTGCAGCGGATGTCTACCAGACGATTTTCAAGGCGGTCATCGCCGGTTACGCTATAGGCTGCTGCTCCGGTTTCGCCGTCGCCATCCTGGCCGACCGCTTCCTGTTCCTGCGCCGCGGCCTGCTGCCGATCGGCAATATGGTCTCGGCGCTGCCGATCATCGGCGTGGCGCCCATCATGGTGATGTGGTTCGGCTTCGACTGGCAGTCCAAGGCCGCCGTCGTCACCATCATGACGTTCTTTCCGATGCTGGTGAACACGGTGGCTGGGCTGGCCGGGTCGGGCCAGATGGAGCGTGACCTGATGCGCACCTATGCGTCCGGCTACTGGCAGAGGCTGTTCAAGCTCCGGCTGCCGGCGGCGGCGCCCTTCATTTTCAACGCGCTGAAGATCAATTCGACACTGGCGCTGATCGGCGCGATCGTCGCGGAATTCTTCGGCACGCCGGTGGTCGGCATGGGATTTCGCATCTCGACCGAGGTCGGGCGCATGAACATCGACATGGTGTGGGCCGAAATCGCAGTTGCGGCGCTCATCGGTTCCGTCTTCTATGGCGTGATCGCCCTGATCGAACGGGCCGTCACGTTTTGGCATCCGTCTGTCCGTGGGGGACAGACGTAGTTCAGCAGTAACAAGAGGGTAGAACACATGAAAAAAACGATCGTAACATTGATGGCCGGCGCCATGTCGCTGGCTGCCGCGCAGGCGATGGCCGCCGACAAGGTAACGCTGCAGCTCAAATGGGTGACGCAGGGCCAGTTCGGCGGCTACTACGTCGCCAAGGACAAGGGTTTTTACGAAGACGAAGGCCTCGACGTCGAGATCAAGCCGGGCGGCCCCGACATTGCGCCGGAGCAGGTGATCGCCGGCGGCGGCGCCGACGTGATCGTCGACTGGATGGGCGGCGCACTGGCTGCGCGCGAAAAGGGGGTTGGGCTCGTCAACATCGCGCAGCCCTTCAAGAAGGCCGGCATGGAACTGGTGTGCCCGGCCGACGGCCCGGTCAAGACGGAAGCCGATTTCAAGGGTCATACGCTCGGCGTCTGGTTCTACGGCAACGAGTATCCGTTCTATGCCTGGATGAACAAGATCGGCCTGCCGACCGAAGGCGGCGCAGACGGGGTGACGGTTCTCAAGCAGAGCTTCGACGTGCAGCCGCTGATCCAGAAGCAGGCCGACTGCATCTCCGTGATGACCTACAACGAGTACTGGCAGCTGATCGACGCCGGCTACAAGCCGGAAGACCTGATCGTCTTCAACTACACCGAGATGGGCAACGACCTCTTGGAAGACGGGCTCTACGCGCTTGAGGAAAATCTCAAGGACCCGGCCTTCGAAGACAAGATGGTGCGTTTCGTGCGCGCCTCGATGAAGGGCTGGAAATATGCCGTCGACAATCCGGACGAGGCAGCCGGGATCGTCATGGACAATGGTGGCCAGGACGAGAACCACCAGAAGCGCATGATGGGCGAGGTTGCCAAGCTGATCGACAATGCCGACGGCAAGCTGATCCCCGAGGCCTACGAACGCACCGCCAAGGCGCTGCTCGACCAGAAGATCATCACCAAGGAGCCGGAAGGCGCCTGGACCTCGACGATCACCGACAAGGCGATCCAGTAGGTTTTCTCAACGCTCCGCCCTCAAGGCCCGAGCGGGACGGAATGCGAAGGGGGCGGGCGACCGCCCCTTTTTATCGGGCTGCGGGCCCGGCACGACACCCTGACCCGGCACGCACGAGTGCAGGCAGCTTCTCTGTCGTTGACTTCCCCGGTGGTATGTGACCAAATCGGAATAGACCGGTCGGTCTAATGCAAAAACCAAGGGAGAAGGTGATATGCGCGTGGCCAAGGAACAGGTGGACGTCAAGATGCAGATACCCGGCGCAGTGATCCGGCAGCGCAAGGATTTCGGCGATGCGACGGGGCTGGGCAAGATCAGCGGCGAGTATTTTTCCCTGTCGGCAGGTGTCGATACGACGCCGCTTTTCCGGGGGCTGGAAGGCAATCTCTGCCAGTCGCCGCACTGGGGCTATGTGCTTGAGGGTCGGTTGACGACCACCGACGCGGCGGGCGTGAAGGAAACCGTCAACGCCAGCGACCTGTTTTACTGGCCGCCCGGCCACAATGTGAAGGTCGATGCGGATGCGGAGATCATCATGTTCAGCCCGCAGCACGAGCATAGCCCTGTGATCGATCATATGATTGAAATGACCAAGGGTTGAGCCCACGCAGGCTTTCCCGACCAGAAGCAATGCGGAAGCGAATTTGCCGATAGACGCCAAGACAATGCCCGACGCCGACAGCCTGTCGCCGATGCATGCCACCAAGCAGCGGCTGATCGGCGCGGGCCTGCAGATGCTTTTGAAGCACGGCTATAACGACATGGGCATCCAGGCCCTGCTTGCGGCAACGGGAACGCCCAAGGGCTCCTTCTATCACCACTTCAGAGACAAGGAGGATTTCGCCCTTCAGGTCCTCGACACCTATATGGCGGGGGTGCATGCCGGTCTCGACGCCTGCCTGCAGGACGCTTCACGGTCGCCGTTGGCGCGCGTGCGGGATTTTTTCGAGACGACCCAAAGATCCTATCGCGAGGAAGGTTACATGGGCTGCCTGATCGGCGGCCTCGGCCAGGAATTGTCGGGCATCAACGAGGTTTTCCGGCACAGGATAGCCGGCTGCTTTGCAGCGATTGCCGGGCGCATTGCCGGCTGTCTCGATGAGGCTCGGCAAGCCGGTGAAATCCCCGCCGACTGCAATGTGCGCGAGATGGCCGACCTGCTGGTCGATTGCTGGGAAGGAGCGGCCTTGCGCAGCCGGCTCGAGCGCAAGCCGGAAGCGCTGAACTCGATGCTGGACTTCTACATGGGCGCGGTAGCCGGAGGTGGCGCTGCCGTGAGGCCTCGCCGTGCGGGTCGGGTGAGAGACTGACGGCATGAGGCTGATGTCCGCCTGGGTCTCGGCCGCCAGTCGATCACATATTGTTGCGCGTCTTGTTCGCCTGGACGGGAAACATCCGCGCGCGGCGGGCGTTGTCGGGCAGGCACAGAAAGCCTGCGCTCCTGAAGCGCTCAATCCATTATGGAGGATTCCCATGTTCCCGACGATCCAGAAATCACTGTTTGCGGCAGTCGGCGTGTCCGCCGCGCTTTTTGCCGTCTCCCCCGCCATGGCCGAGACGGTCAAGATGTCGGCGACCCTCGAGGCTTCGCAGGAAGTACCGCCCAACGACAGCACCGCCACCGGCATGGTCGAGGCGACATTCGACACGGACACCAAGATGCTGGACTGGACGATAGACTATGCCGATCTGACCGGCCCGGCTTCCGCAGCCCATTTCCATGGCCCGGCGGCTGCGGGCGAGAACGCGCCGCCAATGGTGCCGCTTTCGGGCGACCTGGCAAGCCCGGTCAAGGGTTCGGCGACGCTGACCGATGAGCAGGCCGCCGCGCTGACCGACGGCAAGGTCTATTTCAACATCCATACGGCTGCTCACAAGGATGGCGAAATCCGCGGCCAGCTCGAAAAATCCGGCATGTAGAGGATTTTACGACAAGCTTGATGAGCGAGGCCCGGGCTGCAGAGCTTGGGCCTTTCGATTCCCGGAGATGGAGCGAGACGACACTTGTCTGCCGCAATAGGCTGGCGCCAAAGATCGGAGACAAAGAGATGACCGCTCCAAAAACATCGAAGACGCATATCGGCAATCACCAGCTGCATCCCGAGACGATGATGCTTTCCTATGGTTTCGACCCGCAGCTGTCGGAAGGGTCGGTCAAGCCGCCGGTGTTCCTGACCTCGACTTTCGTGTTCAAGACCGCGGAGGAGGGACGCGACTTCTTCGACTATGTCTCGGGCCGCAAGGATCCGCCGGGCGGCGCCGGCGCGGGGCTGGTCTATTCGCGCTTCAACCACCCCAACAGCGAGATCGTCGAGGAGCGGCTGGCGGTCTATGAAGGGGCCGAGGCCGGCATTGTGTTTTCGTCCGGCATGTCGGCGATCGCCACGACGATGCTTACCTTCGCGCGTCCGGGCGACGTGGTGCTGCACTCGCAGCCGCTTTATGGCGGCACGGAAACGCTGCTTGCCAAAACGCTCGGCAATTTCGGCATCGGCGCGGTCGGCTTCATCGATGGCGTCGATGAAGAGGTGATAAGCCAGGCCGCGAAAGCTGCGATGAAGCAAGGCCGGGTATCGGTGATCTTCGTCGAGACGCCGGCCAACCCGACCAACACGCTGGTCGATTTCGGCATGGTCGGGCGCATTGCCGACGCGCTTGCCAAGGAGCAGGGCGCGCGGCCCGTCGTGGTCTGCGACAACACCTTGCTCGGCCCTGTTTTCCAGCGACCGCTGGCGCATGGCATCGACGTGTCGGTTTATTCGCTGACCAAATATGTCGGCGGCCATTCCGACCTGATCGCGGGCGCCGCCCTCGGCAGCAAGGCAATGACCAAGCCGATCAAGGCGCTGCGCGGCGCTATCGGCACGCAGCTCGATCCGCATTCCTGCTGGATGCTCGGGCGCTCGCTCGAAACGCTGAGCATCCGCATGGAAAAAGCCAATGACAATGCCGCCATCGTTGCCGGTTTTCTGGCCGGCCATCCGAAAGTCGCACGGGTGGCCTATCTGCCGTTCCTCGATCCGGACAGCGCGGGGGCAAAAACGTTCCAGGAGCAGTCGACCGGCGCCGGCTCGACCTTTTCGTTTGATATCGTCGGCGGCGAGAAGGCGGCGTTCAGCTTCCTCAATGCGCTGCAGATCTTCAAGCTGGCGGTCAGCCTCGGCGGCACGGAATCGCTCGCCAGCCACCCGGCGGCGATGACGCATTCCGGCGTGCCGATAGAGATCAGGGAGAAGATCGGCGTGCTGGACACGACGATCCGCCTGTCGATCGGGGTCGAGCACCCGGACGATCTTGTCGCCGACCTCGAGCAGGCGCTGACGGGAGTTTAACCTACCGCCTGTCCCTGATTTCGCTCAGCGTTCTGGTCGGGGTGATGGCCTCGGGGTCGAGCCTGATCTCGATGATGGCCGGCTTGCCGGATGCCCGCGCACGCTCGAAGGCATGTGCGAATTCGGCGGTCGCCCCGACCGTTTCGCCATGGCCGCCATAGGCGCGGGCCAGTGCGGCAAAGTCCGGGTTGTTCAGGTCGGTGCCGGAGACGCGGCCGGGATAGTCGCGCTCCTGGTGCATGCGGATGGTGCCGTACATGCCATTGTCGACCACCACCACGATGATGGGCAGATCATACTGAATGGCGGTGGCGAATTCCTGGCCGTTCATCATGAAGCAGCCATCGCCGGCAAAGGCAATCACCTCGCGCTCGGGAAAGAGCGCCTTGGCCGCCACCGCGCCCGGCGTGCCATAGCCCATCGAGCCGGAGGCCGGCGCGGCTTGGGTGGCAAAACGCCTGAAGCGGTGGAAGCGATGCACCCAGGTGGCATAGTTGCCCGCGCCATTGGTGATGATCGCGTCCTCGGGCAGCGCCTCCTCAAGCCAGGCCATGATCGGACCCATCTGCACGGCGCCCGGCCCGGTTTCGGGCGGCGTCGACCATTCGAGGTAGGCGGCGTGGAGCGAAGGCGTCGCATCGGCCCATGCGGGCGCGGCCTTCGGGGCGCGGCCGGCGAAGGCCTCGACGAAGGCCGCGGGCGAAGCATTGATGGCAAGCGTCGGGCGATAGACGCGGCCGAGCTCGCCGGCGTCGGGGTGGACGTGCACGAGCGTCTGGTCGGGGTAGGGGCTCTTCAGCAGGGTGTAGTCCGACGACGGCATCTCGCTGATGCGGCCACCGAACAGCAGGATGAGGTCGGCCGCCTTGATATAGGCGGCGAGTTTCGGGTTGGGGCCGATACCGACATCGCCGGCATAGCAGGGGTGGAGGTGGTCGAAGAGCATCTGGCGGCGGAAAGAGCAGCCGACTGGCAGCGCCCAGTCCTCGG
>JBKJRE010000362.1:0-3368 GCA_046594775.1 Rhizobiaceae bacterium
GTCCTTCTCAGTACCTTTCATGCGGCCGTGGACCAGACCGACGAGGGCGCCGAACTCTGCGATCAGCGCGGCGAAGCGATCTTCGGCCGACATCAGGCGGATTTCCTCGGATTCTTCGACCAACGGGCAGATCCAGTAGACTTTCTGTCCGTCGGCCACGGCGTCGCGGATACGCGACACCAGTCGGTCGAGCCGATCGAGCGGCAGCGTGACGGTGCGGATAGGCTGTCGACCGGCCGGTTTCTCGGTCAGGCGCGAAACCTCCATGTCGCCGAAAGCCGTGAGAACGAGGGTGCGCGGAATCGGCGTCGCGGTCATCACCAGCATGTCGGGCGCGTCACCCTTGGCGTTGATCGCCAGCCGCTGATGAACGCCAAAGCGATGTTGCTCGTCGATGACGACAAAGACCAGATCGCGGAATTTCACAGGCTCCTGGAACAGCGCGTGCGTGCCGATGACGATGTCGATGCTGCCTTCGGCCAATCGGGCAAGCGTTTCGGCGCGGTCGTGGCCCTTTTCCCGGCCGGTTAAAATCGCGATCTTCAGCCCGGCCTTGTCGGCGAGGGGCGCGATGGTGGCCAGGTGCTGGCGTGCCAGAACTTCGGTCGGCGCCATGATCGCGGCCTGCCCCCCGGCCTCGACAGCGCGCGCCATGGCCATCAGCGCAACGACGGTCTTGCCGGAGCCAACGTCGCCCTGCAGCAGGCGCAGCATACGTTCTGGCGCAGCCAGATCGGCATTTATCTCGGCTACGGCGAATTCCTGTGACCCGGTCAGCGAATAGGGCAGGGCTGCACGCACCGCCGCCTCAATGTGTCCGTCGCCAACCAGAGGCCGGCCCGAAAGCCTTCGAACATTGGCGCGCATCAGGGCGAGCGAGAGCTGCCCGGCAAGCAGTTCGTCATAGGCCAGCCGGCGCCATGCCGCGCCTTCAGGCGACACGTCGATCGGATCTTTAGGATCGTGAAGTCGCGCAAGAGAGCCGGGGAATGGCGGGAAGCTCTGGCGTCTCGCCAGTTCAGGATCAAGCCAGTCCGGCAGGATTGGCAATCGTGCCAATGATTGCCCGATGGCGCGGCGCAGCACCTTTCCCGACAGGCCTGCGGTCAGCGGATAAACCGGTTCTACCAGCGGCAGGTTTCCGGCCTCGCGGGCCAGCGCGATGTGATCCGGATGTACCATCGACGGACGACCGTTGAACCATTCCATGCGGCCGCTGACGACGACTTCCTCGCCTGGCGGCAGGGCCTTCTCCAGATAGGCGGCATGCGCGCGAAAGAAGGTCAGCGCAATCTCCCCGGTCTCGTCAAATGCAAATACCCGGTAAGGGACCGACCGGTTGCCGCGTGGCGGCGGCTGGTGTCGGTCGACGCGCAGATCGAGCGTTACGACCGAGCCTTGGGTCGAGGCGGCTATGCCGGGGCGGTTGCGCCGGTCTATCACCGTATGAGGCAAGACAAAAAGAAGGTCGCCGACGCGTGCGTGGCGGCCGCCAAGATCGGCCGGCACGATCTTCTCGACAAGATCGGCAAATTTCGGGCCGACGCCTTCCAGGGAGGTGACCGGGGCAAACAAGGGATCGAGTATGGAAGGGCGCATCATGTCAGCTTAGGCGCAGTGAAAGCGTGTGCAAGGCTGACAGCACCGGCTATCCACGCTATATGCGCGCTTCAACGCGAGACGACGGATACGATGACCGGGACAAAGCGATCAAGCGAGGGGCTGGACGTGCGCAAGCGCAAGCTGCTCTTTAGGTCCTGGCATCGCGGCATCCGCGAGATGGATCTTGTCCTGGGCGGGTTTGCGGACCAGCAGATCGAGAGCTTGACCGCCGACGAACTCGACCAATATGAGAGGCTCCTCGAACTGCAGGATGCCGATCTCCTTGCATGGATCACCGGCGACCGGCCCATCCCGCAGGCCTACCAGACCAATCTTCTGCAAAGGATCGCGGCAAGCCGCGCCCATGTCGCGATCTGAAACATAAACGAATGAGCCTTATCGACACGATCGGCCTGCCGAAAGACAGGCCCGGCCAGTTCATCGTCGACGGCGTTGCCGACGGCTATGAGGCGTTTGCGCTAGCCGCCGTAGCTGCGGAGACCACGTCCGATCGTCCCGTGATGTTTGTGGCGCGCGACGGGCAAAGACTGCCAGCCATAAGCGAAGCTCTCGCCTTCGCCGCACCGGCGCTGCCGGTATTGGAGTTTCCTGCCTGGGACTGCCTGCCATACGACCGCGTCTCGCCTGGCTCGGAGTCTGCCGCGCGTCGCCTCGACGCGCTGTCAGCAATGATCTCTTTGCACAGAAAGCCGCATCGCGCTGTGATCCTGACCACCGCCAATGCGCTGCTGCAGCGCATTCCGCCCTCCGATATCATCGAGGCGCAGGGCTTTCGGGCAAAGCCGGGCAGCATGGTCAATATGAACGAACTCATTTCACGGCTCGAAAGGTCGGGCTTCGAGCGCGTACCCACCGTGCGTGACATTGGGGAATTCGCCGTTCGCGGCGGGATTCTCGATCTCTATGCTCCCGGTTCGGCGGAAGCGGTGCGGCTCGATTTTTTCGGCGACACGCTGGAAACCATCCGTGCGTTCGACGTGGGCACGCAGCTGACATCGGGGCAGCGCAAGCAGGTTTCGCTACAGGCGATGACGGAGGTGACGCTCACGCCCGACACCATCAGCCGCTTTCGCCGCAATTACATCGAGACTTTTGGCGCGCCCTCGCGCGATGACGGTCTTTATGCATCCATCAGCGAGGGCAAGCGCTTTGCTGGCATGGAGCACTGGCTCCCTTTCTATTACGAGAGGCTGGATACTCTCTTCGATTACCTGCCAGACGCGCCGATCGTCTTCGATCATCTTGCGTACGAAGCAATCGACGAGCGGCATACGCTGATTCTCGACTACTACGAGGCGCGCAAAGAGCAGGCAGGGGGCGCCTTGAAGGATGCGGTGCCCTACAAGCCGACACCGCCTGGTTTGATCTATCTGTCGCCGGATGACGTCAAGGCCGCGCTTTCAGAACGGGCGGCTATCGAATTCTCGCCATTCGACGCGCCAGACGCAGGTTCACGCAAGGTGCTGCATGCCGGCGCACGCAGCGGCAAGAGTTTCGCCGAACAGCGGGCCGATCCAAACGCCAATGTCTTCGAGGCCGCCGTCGAGCACATTGCCTCGGTGCGCTCGGCAAAGCGCAAGGTACTTATTGCCGGGTGGACAGAAGGCTCGCTCGACCGGCTATCCCAGATACTTGCGGAACATGGACTTGGCGATATCAAGCAGGTGCGCTCACTCGCCGAGGCCGAAAAGCTTGATGCAAGGCAGGCTGGCGCAGTGGTCGTGCCGCTCGAATCCGGCTTCGAG
>JBKJRE010000368.1:0-5744 GCA_046594775.1 Rhizobiaceae bacterium
GACGAAGGTGATGTGGTCCATCGCCGCCTTGCGGGCCGCCTGCGGGTCGGCGTTACGCACCGCGTCGTGGATATTCAGATGCTGCTCCAGCAGCGCCTCGCGTGCGCCGGGCTGTTCAAAAGCCAGAAGCCGGTTCTGGAACACGCCGTCCGACAGCAGGCGGTAGCAGGAACGCAGCGTATGCAGCAGGATGATGTTGTGGGCGCACTCGCCAACCGCATGGTGGAACTCGACGTCGGTGGCCGCTTCGGCGGCGAAATCGCCCGCCTCGTGCGCCGCCTTCATGCGTTCGACGATGCGGCCGAGCAGCGCCAGATCGTCCCCGGTGGCGCGCCGCGCCGCATAGTCGGCGGCGACGCCCTCGATCTCGCGGCGATATTCGAGATAGTCGTGCTGCGCTTTGCGGTGTGTTGCGATCAGCTCCATCACCGGCACGGCGAAGACCTGGCCGATCACGTCGGCCACATGCGTGCCGCCCCCATGCTTGGTCGCCAGCAGCCCGCGCGCTTCAAGCAGCTTGAGCGCGTCGCGCAGGATCGGACGCGACACGTCGAACTGCCTGGCCAGGTCGCGCTCGCCGGGCAGCCTGTCACCGACCCGCAGGACGCCCTCGAGGATCAGGCCCTCGATCTGCTGTACCACCTCGTCGGCGGTGCGCGAGTGCTCTATCCTGGAAAAGACTTCGCCCAAGGGGGTTCCGGGGTTGGTGCCTGAAAGCCCTAGAATAGGGCGACATGACCAAACTGGTCAATTAATTTATCCAGTTTTCCGATGTCACGCTGGAGGGGGAGAGAGCTTTCCCGCGACAACCGCTCCCATGGAATTCGCCGGTGCATTGTCCTATGGAAATCGCAGAGGGAGAACGCCATTGCCAGAACAGCCAGCCGACACAAGGTCAAATACCGTCCTGACAGGCAGCGTCATGGGCTTTCCGGCGCATCACGGTCGCTCGGACGCCATTGGCGAGGTCCATTCCCGGCCCCACCCGGCGGTCGAGCAGCCGCGCCTGTTGATCCAGCTTGCCTTCATGACCGAGGGCGGCACGCTCGTCGACCACGCGGTGCTGTCCGAGCTGGCGCGGCGGCTCGGCTCGCCGGTGCCGGACAAGCGGGCCCGCCACCACGCCATGAACTGGGGCAAGGGCACGCTGCGGTGGGAGCGGCATACGGAATTTTCGACCTATCTCTTCGAAGGCCCGCTGTCGGCGGCCGGGCGGACCAAGGAGGATACGCCTTTCGGCAACGGTTTCAGCCCGCCGGGCGCCGTTATCTCCGGCATTCGCCTTGAAATCCGCAAATGGACGCCGGCAGCCGAAAAGCTGATCGCCGGCTTCGACGCGTCGAGCCTTTGCTATTCGCTGGTCGAGAACGGCAAGGCCGCGGTCATCACCGATTTCCGGCAGGACGGCGACGGCCTGACCCGCATTCTCATTCTGGAGCGCGGTCTCGCCCCGCAGCGCACCGGCGCGCTGTGCCGGCGGCTGATCGACATCGAGACCTACAGGACGCTGGCGCTTCTCGGTCTGCCGCTGGCGCAGTCGCTTTCGGCCCGCGTGCGGCGCATCGAGGACCGGCTCGCCGCCATCACGTCCGCCATGAAGGAAACCGACAGCCGCGACAACCATGCGCTGCTCGCCGAACTTACGGCCCTTGCCGCCGAGCTCGAATCCGACGCCGCGTCGAGCCTCTACCGCTTTGGCGCCAGCCGCGCCTATGACGGCATTGTCGCCGAACGCCTTGCCGCGCTCGATGAAGTGCCGGTTCCGGGCTACGATACGTGGGCGGGGTTCCTGCAGCGTCGCGTCGCTCCGGCGATGCGCACCTGCCGTTCGGTCGAGGAGCGCCAGGCGAACCTGTCGCGCAAGCTGACGCGCGCCACCCAATTGCTGCGCACCTGGGTGGATGTCGAGGTCGAAAAGCAGAATCGCGACCTGCTTGCCTCGATGAACAACCGCGCCAGGCTGCAACTTCGCCTGCAGCAGACCGTCGAGGGGCTGTCGGTTGCCGCGGTGTCTCACTATATCGTCGGCCTGATCAGCTATCTTGCCAAGGGATCCGCGGCCTTCGAAAGGGCATTGGCGCCCGAACTGATCGCCGCGGCCTCTGTGCCCATTGCCGTCGTGATCGTCTGGTGGATGGTCCGCAGGGCACGCCGCGCGCACGACTGATGCATGGCGCCAAAAGCGGGACCCGGTTTCGGGAAAACGACATGCATCAGAACAGGGACGTGAAGCGCAATATTTTCAGGAGCCGGCCCTCAGGGAAGCGTGCCGAGGTTTGCGCTTCGTCCCAATAACAGGTAAATCCTTTTTACCAGTTCAACATTGCGGAGAACAGCCTTGTCCGGCCTGTCCATGCCGAAGCCCGATGCCGAAACCATGAAGCGCCGCGACGAGATCGTTGCCGCCCTGCGCAGCATCGTGCCGGGCGAGGGCGTCGTCGATTCGGCCAACGAAATGCGCGTCTTCGAGAGCGATGGCCTTACCGCCTACCGGCAACTGCCGCTGGTCGTGGTGCTGCCCGAAACGGTCGCCCAGGTATCGCGGGTGCTGCAATACTGCAACAAGCGCAAGATCCGTGTCGTGCCGCGCGGCTCGGGCACCTCGCTGTCTGGGGGCGCTCTGCCGCTGGCAGACGCGGTGCTGCTTGTCATGAGCCGCTTCAACCGCATTCTCGAAATCGACTTCCCCAATCGTGTCGTGGTTGCTCAGCCCGGCGTCACCAATCTCGGCATCACCAATGCGGTCGAGTCGGAAGGCTTCTACTACGCGCCTGATCCGTCATCCCAGATTGCCTGCTCGATCGGCGGCAACGTCGCGGAAAATTCAGGTGGTGTGCATTGCCTGAAATACGGCCTCACCGCCAACAATGTGCTTGGCATCGAAATGGTGCTGATGGACGGAGAGGTCGTGCGCCTGGGAGGCTCGCATCTGGATTCCGAGGGCTACGATCTGCTTGGCGTGATGACCGGCTCGGAGGGCCTTCTCGGCGTCGTCACGGAAGTAACCGTCCGCATCCTGAAGAAGCCCGAGACGGCGCGTGCGCTGCTGATCGGCTTTCCCAGCAGCGAGCAGGCCGGCCAGTGTGTCGCCGACATCATCGGCGCCGGCATCATTCCCGGCGGCATGGAGATGATGGACCGGCCGGCCATCCACGCCGCCGAGGATTTCGTCCATGCCGGCTACCCGCTGGAATGCGAGGCGCTGCTCATTGTCGAACTCGACGGTCCGGGCGTCGAAGTCGATCATCTGATCGGTCTTGTCGAGGCCATCGCCCATGACAATGGCTCCACCACCTGCCAGATATCGACGTCCGAAGCGGAGAGGCTGACCTTCTGGGCCGGCCGCAAGGCGGCTTTCCCCGCGGTTGGTCGCATTTCCCCCGATTACTACTGCATGGATGGCACCATCCCGCGCAAGGAACTGCCGAAGGTGCTGGCCGGTATGCGCGAACTCTCGGAAAAATACGGACTGCGCGTCGCCAATGTCTTTCACGCCGGCGACGGCAATCTGCACCCGCTGATCCTCTACGACGCAAATGTGCCGGGCGAACTCGAAAAGGCGGAGGATTTCGGTTCGGACATTTTGCGCCTTTGCGTCAAGGTCGGCGGCGTGCTCACCGGAGAGCATGGCGTCGGCGTCGAGAAGCGCGACCTGATGCCCGAAATGTTCAACGAGATCGACCTTGACCAGCAGATGCGGGTGAAATGCGCCTTCGATCCCCACCACCTGCTCAATCCGGGCAAGGTCTTTCCGCAGCTTCGCCGCTGCGCCGAACTCGGCCGCATGCATATTTCCGGCGGCAAGCTGCCGTTCCCGAACATTCCGAGGTTTTGAGGTGATGGCCGCTCTGGACTTGGGTTCCTCGCCCCTGCGAAGCGGGGGAGAGGAAAGACGGCGCCTCCCATGACCACCTTCATGCCCTTCTCGCAGTCGGACGTGCTCTCCGCCGTCAACTGGGCGCTGTCGGAAAACACGCCGCTGGAAATATACGGCCACGCTTCGCGGCGCGGGATCGGGCGGCCGCAGCAATCCGAACACGCGCTCGACCTTTCGGCCATGTCGGGCGTCACGCTCTACGAGCCTGACGAATTGGTGCTGTCGGCCAAGGCCGGCACGCCGCTGCTCGACATAGAGCGATTGCTGGCCAAGCACGGCCAGGAACTCGCCTTTGAACCGATGAACTGCACCCGGCTGTTTGGCGGCGTCGTCAGCCAGACAGACAAGACCGGCACCATTGGCGGCGCGCTGGCGACCAACCTTTCCGGTCCCCGTCGCATCAAGGCCGGCGCGGTGCGCGACCATGTTCTAGGGATCACCGCCGTCTCAGGGCGCGGCGAATTGTTCAAGTCGGGCGGACGCGTCGTCAAGAACGTCACCGGCTACGACCTTTCCAAGCTGATGGCCGGTTCGTGGGGCACTCTGGCGGTGGTCACCGATGTCACCTTCAAGGTGCTGCCCGCCGCCGAGACGCAGACGACCCTGGCGATCCGCGGGCTGACCGACGAACATGCCGTCGCAGCCATGGCGCTGGCGCTCGGTTCCAGCGCCGATGTGTCGGGCGCGGCGCATCTGCCATACGGCGTGACGCAGCGGGTCGCCAGCGACCTCAAGGGCGACGACGCGGCGACGCTGCTGCGCGTCGAAGGGTTCGGGCCGTCGGTCGTCTATCGCGTCGAAACACTGCGGAAGATCCTCGGCGATGCCGGACCGATAAGCGAAGTGGACGGGCGCTTCTCCAGGCCGCTCTGGCGCGACATCCGCGATTGCGCCCCGTTCGCCGACGGTACCGATCGCCCGGTCTGGCGGGTATCCATGGCGCCGTCGGAAGCCCACAAAATGGTGCTGGCGCTGCGCATGCAGACCGGCGCCGACGCCTATTACGACTGGCAGGGCGGGCTTGTCTGGCTGCGCATGGAAGCCGAGCCGGAAGCCGAAGTTCTGCGCAAGCTGATCGCGCGGTTCGGCGGCGGCCACGCGACGCTGGTGCGCGCCAGCCCGGCCTGGCGCGCCGCGGTGGCGGTTTTCGAGCCGCAGCCGGCGCCGCTCGCCGCCTTGTCGGCGCGGCTGAAGGCCGAGTTCGACCCGAAGGGCATCCTCAATCCGGGCCGCATGGTGTCTGGCGCACCGTCTGCTAATGTCGAGGTAACCGAACAGGAAGGAGCGAGCCATGAGTGACATCGATCCCCAACCCTCCCGCAAGACCGACAGCTGGCTCGAGGCCGGCTCGACCAATGTCATGGTCATCTACATCCTCTACCTGGCCTCGCTCGTCATCGGCGTCAGCGGGCTGGTCGGCATCGTTCTGGCCTATGTCAACCGCAGCAAGGCCGGCGGCTACATCGAGACGCACTACACCTGGCTCATCCGCACCTTCTGGATCGGCGTGCTCTACGCGCTGATTTCGGCCGTACTGATGATGCTGGTGGTCGGCTTCGTGCTGATGTTCGCGGTCGCCGTCTGGTTCATCGTCCGCTGCATCATCGGGCTGCAGGCGCTTGGCCGCAACGAGCCGATCAAGAACCCCGAGAGCTGGCTGATCTAGCGCCCGAGCCATAGCCGAGAAAGCAGTACCGCGTGCAAACCACCTTCACCGCCGAGCAGCTGGCCGATCCGCATGTCGAGGAATCTGAAAAGATTCTGCGCAAATGCGTACATTGCGGCTTCTGCACGGCCACCTGCCCGACCTATGTGACGCTCGGCAACGAGCTGGACTCACCGCGCGGGCGCATCTACCTGATCAAGG
>JBKJRE010000539.1:0-2788 GCA_046594775.1 Rhizobiaceae bacterium
AAGCAGAAGGCAAGAACCTACGACGATCTGTGGAAAGCCGTCGGAAAAGTCTGCGATCTATTTACGCCACAGGAGTGCTGGAACTACTTCCGGCAAGCCGGCTGTGTTGCACATTAACCCAAAGCCGGGGGAGAATTGTTTCATCGCGCTCTGCGTGGCCATGGAGGTTTCCTTCCAGGTTGGAAGAGAGTTGCCTCATCCAACCACGCCGACCGAACGGTTCTTGCACTCTTCTCAGTATCCCATCCCGCCGCCGACCGCCGGCATCGAGTCCTTCGGGGGGCTGTCGGCGATCATCGCCTCGGCGGTAATCAGCAGCGCCGCAATCGAGCCGGCGTCCTGCAGCGCGGTTCGTACAACCTTGGCAGGATCGACGATACCGGCCTTGATCATGTCAACGTAGGTTTCGGTCTGGGCGTCGAAGCCCTGATTTTGATCCTTGCTGTCCGTCAGCTTCCCAACGACGATCGAGCCTTCGACGCCCGCGTTCTCGGCGATCTGCCGGATCGGGGCCTCAAGTGCTCGTAGCACAATCGAGATGCCGGCGGTCATGTCAGGGTTAGTGCCCTCCAGTGAGGCCAACACCGATCTCGCGCGCAGCAGGGCGACGCCGCCACCAGGCACTATGCCTTCTTCAACCGCCGCTCGGGTAGCGTTAAGCGCATCGTCGATGCGATCCTTCTTTTCCTTGACCTCAGTTTCGGTCGCGCCGCCAACACGTATGACTGCGACGCCGCCTGCGAGCTTTGCCAGTCGCTCCTGAAGCTTCTCCTTGTCGTAGTCGGACGTCGTTTCTTCGATCTGACCCTTGATCTGGCTGATGCGCGCGGCAATTCCTGCCTTGTCGCCGGATCCGTCGATGACCGTCGTCGTATCCTTGTCGATCAGCACGCGTTTGGCTCGGCCAAGCATGTCGAGCGTGACGTTCTCAAGCTTGATGCCCAGGTCTTCCGAGATCATTTGGCCTGCCGTCAGCACTGCAATGTCCTCAAGCATGGCCTTGCGCCGATCGCCAAAACCCGGAGCCTTGACTGCCGCGACCTTAAGGCCGCCGCGCAGCTTGTTGACGACAAGCGTCGCCAGTGCCTCGCCCTCGACATCCTCGGCGATGATCAGTAACGGCTTGCCACTCTGCACCACGGCTTCGAGAACCGGCAGCATGGCTTGCAGATTTCCCAGCTTCTTTTCGTGGATGAGGATGTAGGGCTCTTCGAGCTCGACGCGCATCTTCTCGGAGTTGGTGACAAAGTAGGGTGAAAGATAGCCGCGGTCGAACTGCATGCCCTCGACCACGTCCAGTTCAGTCTCGGCCGTTTTGGCCTCCTCAACTGTGATGACACCCTCGTTGCCGACCTTGTCCATCGCCTTGGAGATCATCTCGCCTACGGTAGCGTCGCCATTGGCGGCAATTGTGCCAACCTGGGCTATTTCGTCGGATGACTTGACCTTCTTGGCGCTCGCCCGAATTTCCTTAACGACGGCGGCAACACCGAGATCGATGCCGCGCTTCAAGTCCATCGGATTCATGCCGGCGGCGACCAGCTTGGCGCCCTCGCGCAAGATGGAGGCGGCGAGCACAGTGGCAGTCGTAGTGCCATCGCCGGCTAGGTCATTGGTCTTGGAAGCGACCTCGCGCACCATCTGCGCACCCATGTTCTCGAACTTGTCAGCAAGCTCGATTTCCTTGGCGACAGTAACACCGTCCTTGGTAACGCGTGGCGCGCCATAGGCCTTGTCAATGACAACGTTGCGGCCCTTTGGGCCAAGTGTCACCTTTACGGCGTTGTTGAGTAGTTCTACGCCGCGTAGCATGCGGTCGCGCGCGTCGGTGGAGAACTTGATTTCCTTGGCAGACATGTTGGTTCGTCCAGTTCGGTCTTGAGATTGAAGGGTCGCAGATTCCGGTCAGGCGGCCTTCTTGGTGGCTGCTGCGGTTTTCTCAACGATGCCCATAATGTCGGCTTCCTTCATGATCAGAAGATCCTCGCCGTCGATTTTTACCTCGGATCCGGACCACTTGCCGAACAGGATGAGGTCACCAACTCTGACGTCCAGCGGGACCAGCTTGCCGTTGTCGTCGCGGGAACCGGTGCCGACGGCGATCACTTCGCCTTCCTGCGGCTTTTCCTTTGCGGTATCGGGAATGATGATCCCGCCCTTCGATTTGATATCGCCTTCGGCACGTCGGATGACGACGCGGTCGTGGAGTGGCCGGAATTTCATTGGAGAATCTTTCTGCGGCTGGCGCATAGGGCAGCCACACCCCATACATAGTCCAGTTGGCACTCGAATGTTAGGAGTGCCAAGAAATAATCCTATGGCACCTGGAAATAGTCGAGACTTTCAAACCGGATCACCAACTGGATGCGGAGGAAGGCGACAAATGAGAAACTAAAAACTGGAGATTTCGCCAGACGAATGCCCGGTCAGCCCGTCAGCGGAACGCAACAAGGGCCCAATTGCCGACGTTCTGAAACGCGTCCTGCCCGTCCGAGGAACGGTGCTCGAAGTCAGCAGTGGAACAGGGCAACATGTCGTTCATTTTGCCCGCGAGATGCCGGACCTCATTTGGCAGCCGAGCGAACGCGACGAGCCGTCTCTCCAATGGATCAGACAAACGACAGCGGCTGAAGCATTGCCAAATGTCTTGCCCCCAATACAGTTAGCCCGGTTAATGCACGGCGATGAACTTTCGGCGGTCTGAGGTGGCCGATGTGGTTGCCGTTGCGGTGCGTTTTCACAATGCTCCTCAGGCGCCGGTGGTGATCCGTCGTGATGGAAGGCGGGG
>JBKJRE010000580.1:0-2964 GCA_046594775.1 Rhizobiaceae bacterium
AAATCCATCGGGCTTCGTCTCGGTCGTACCACCCGGTACGACCTTCGCCAAACCCCTCGACCTTGTCTCGAATTGCCTCCGGCAGAATGATTCAATCTAACCTTGAAACGCTCTAGGCAGCAGCCACCTTCCGGCTCGCCGGCTCATTTACATCCCTCAATGCTCGTGACGGTGATGCAGATCCGGATAGTGCGGATGCTTGTGCCGCATCGGCGCATGACGGTGCCAGTGCGAATGCGGTTCACTGACAGGCTCTGGATGCAAATGCCTATGGTGCTCGTCATGCACATGCGCGTGCTCATGCTCCAGCGCCTCATGGGCATGCTCATGCTCGTGCCGCTCGTTGAGATGCAGCCAGAGGCCGAATGCCATGAGCAGCGCCGCGAAGACGAAATGCGCCGACACATGCTCGCCGAGCAGGCCGAAGGCGACGGCAGCGCCGATAAACGGCGCCAGTGAGAAGTAAGCGCCTGTTCGTGCCGTGCCGAGATGGCGAAGGCCCAACATGAACATCACGAGGCTGACGCCGACCCCCAGAAAGCCGACGACAGCGCCGCCAATGGCATAGCCCAGCGGCGGCATCGCCGCGCCGAACGCGAACGCGATGACGAGGTTGACGGCGCCTGCCACCAGCCCCTTCAGCATGGCAATCTGCACCGGATCGGCAGCCGAGAGCTTGCGGGTCAGGTTGTTGTCGATGCCCCAGGCGAGGCAGGCGCCGGCGATCAGCAGGCCGCCAAGGTCGAGTTCCAGTCCCTCCCCGTTCCAGGTCAGCAGCACCGCCCCGGCCAGAATGCTGGAGGCGCCGAGCAGGAGCCGGCGATCGACATTCTCCCGAAACACGATCCACGCGATCGCCATCGTCGCCAGACCCTCGAGATTGAGCAGCAATGAGCCTGATGCGGCCGACGTCAGCGACAGGCCGAATACCAGGAGAAGCGGCCCCACCCCGCCGCCAATCACGATGACGGCAGCGAGCCACGGCAAATCGGGCTTGGTCAGCGGCGCTTCCGCCTGCGGCAGCCCAATGGCCTTGCGTCCGAAATGAAAGATCGCCAGCCCGATGCCTGCGCCGACATAGAGTATTCCCGCCAGAAGCCACGGGTCCACCTTGCCGAGCAGCAGCTTGGCGAGCGGCGCGGAAGCGCCGAATAGAACGGCTGCTCCCAATGCGAGTGGCACGCCGGGCCAGAGGTGGGATCGAGCCAACTGCATAGGTTAACCCATAGCGCCGGCGGCTGGCGGGGTCATGTCTAGTCCAGCGGTACTTCGTAGACCTTGCCCCAATAGGGCGCTTTTTCCGTATCGTCGACGCTCATGACGAAGATCGATTTTCCGTCCGGCGCAAAGGCCATATTGGGCGCGGTTGGCGACGGCACGTCGATGGCCTTGACGAAGGCGCCCTTTGGATCGACCACGACAATGCGCCCCTTGGAATACTGGCCGATATAGAAATTTCCATCCGGGCCAAGCTTGATGCCGTCCGGATACGCGCCGATGCCCGACGCCTCATCGACAACGCCGACGCGGACGAACAGCCGCCTGTCTGACAGCGTGCCATCTTCAGCCACGGCAAACGATATGACCCGTCCGGCCTCGGATTCGTTGACAAAAAGCCGGGAGCCGTCCGCAGACATCATGACGCCATTGGCATAGTGCAGGTCGTTGGCCATCTCTTTAATCGTTCCGTCCTGGTCGAGATGAAACACTTTTCCGACGATCGGACCCGATTCCCATGGTCCGGACGCCGTAAACCATACGCCTCCATTGCCGTCGGCAGCCAAGTCATTCGGGCCTTGCAGCGCGCCGCCATCGGCCGCCTTGTCGTAACTGGCGATCGTCTTGCCATCCTTCGATACACGCGCGATCGTGCCGCTATCATAACAGGTCACCACGAGGTCATCGCCGAGCGGCAAAACCGCGGATGGCCCGCACCCCGCCTGTTCCCACAGCTTGGTGTTGGTCTTGCCGTCCCACACCATGATGGTGTTGCCGCCATATTCGACATAGTGCAGCTTGCCGTCGATAAATGCCGGACCTTCCGGAAAGGCAGCTTTGTCGTTGATGACCTTGATCTCGCCGGCCACGGCGAAACTGCAAGAAACTGCCAAGGCAGCCAGTGCGAGCGCAATTCTCATTGGAATTCCCCTGATGAATTTCGCCTGGAACTGTGCCGTGAAATTCTCCGGACGGCAAGCTCAGGCGGCCGCTCCTAATCCGCCATCGTCTCCAGGCTGGCAAAGCCCTGCGGCGCGTCGCCCTCGTGGAACGGCGTCGTCACCTCGACGAATGTGTCGGGATAAAACCCGTTGAAGCGGGTTCTCAGCGACAGCGAATAGGCGCCGATATGCCCGATCTCGATCCAGTCGCCCGTGTCGACCGTTTCCGGCAGCCAGAACGGTCTGGACAATATGTCGACGGAGTCGCAGGTCGCGCCACACACCTTGAACGGCACGATGTTTTGCTCGCTGCCATTGCGCGAGCGGATCGCCGGGTCGGGAATGAAGCGCGCCGGCAGCGTGATCTTGCCGACCCAGGAATCCGACAGCGACGCCCAGATTCCGTCATTGATGTAAAGCCGCTTGCCCTTGCGCAGCAGCACCCGCACGATCAGCGAAAAGGCGCGCGCCACGATGACCCGCCCCGGCTCTGCCACCAGCGGCATGTCGGCGAACTGGTATTCCTCGATATCGTTCCTCAGCCGCGACATGATCTGCCCGATCGAGGGCATTTCGGGCTTCTTGCTGTTCGGGTCGAGACCGTATTCCGCCGGGAATCCGCCGCCGACATCCAGTTCGGCCAGTTCGAAGCCGATGCGGTTGCGCACCCAGTCGACCGAGGCAAGCGCCCGCTCGTAGGTGTCGGGATCCTCGATCTGGCTGCCGACATGAAAGCACAGGCCGACCTTGTAGCCGATCTTCTTCAGCCGCCGGCACAGTTCGACCGCATGCGCGGGCCCGGCGC
>JBKJRE010000584.1:0-3835 GCA_046594775.1 Rhizobiaceae bacterium
TTGCTGGCCGGCTCGCAGGTCAGCCGCTTCCTGGTATTACACAAGGAACTCGACGCCGACGATGGCGAACTGACACGCACGCTCAAAGTGCGGCGCAGCTTCGTGGCGGAGCGCTATCGTTCGCTGATCGAGGCGCTTTATGACGGTTCGGCCGAAAAATATGTCGAAACCGAAATGACCTATGAGGACGGGCGAAAGGGAACGGTCCGCGCAACGGTGAGGATCATTGATGCGAAGACCTATGCGGCAGCCGAACTGGCAGGCAGGGCAGCGGCATGAATGCCGGGCCGCAACAGCATGTCCACTCTGCCGATGGCGACGCGCCGGATGAAGTGCTGATGGATGTGCGAAATATCTCGCTTTCCTTCGGCGGGGTGCGGGCCATTACTGATACTTCGTTCAATGTAAGAAAGGGCGAAATCCGCGCGATCATCGGTCCCAACGGCGCCGGAAAGACCTCGATGCTGAATGTCATCAACGGCTTTTATACGCCCCAGCAAGGCACGATTTCATTCAAGGGAGAGTTGCGTCGGGGCATGAAGCCGCATCAGGCCGTGCTGCAGGGTATAGCGCGCACCTTCCAGAATGTCGCTCTCTTCAAGGGCATGTCGACACTCGACAACATCATGACCGGTCGTTCGGTGCACATGCGGCGCAACCTGTTCTGGCAGATCGTGAGGCATGGGCTGGCCTTGGCCGAAGAGATCGAGCACCGCCGGAAAGTCGAGGAGATCATCGACTTTCTTGAGATACAGCATATCCGCAGGACGCCGGTCGGAAAGCTGCCCTACGGCTTGCAGAAGCGTGTAGAACTTGGCCGGGCACTGGCCATGGAGCCGTTGCTCCTGTTGCTGGATGAGCCGATGGCCGGGATGAATCTCGAGGAGAAGGAGGACATGAGCCGGTTCATCATCGATGTAAACCGGCAGCGCGGTACGACCATCGCGCTGATCGAGCACGACATGGGCGTCGTCATGGACCTATCCGATCGCGTGGTCGTTCTCGACTACGGCGAGAAGATCGCCGACGGCACGCCCGAAACCGTAAAATCAGACAAGCGGGTGATCGACGCATATCTGGGCGTCGCGCACTGAAACAACTGCAAGGAGACTCCCAATGGACCTTTCAAATATTGCCCTCACGCCCTTGATCTCGCTGATCGCCGGCGTTCTCATCCTGATCATGCCGCGACTGCTGAACTATATCGTTGCGCTATATCTGATCGTCGTCGGCCTGCTTGGGCTTTTCCCGAATATCGCCGGATAGACCGGGCGTCAGCACCGTCGCAAAGGGGGCCAGGCCGGCGTCATGGATTTCCTGCACTCGATCCTCGTCAAGCCGTTCGCCGACATGGTCGGCGCCCCCGATTTTTTGCTTCAGGTGCTTTGGGAGGGACTTGTGGCCGGCGTGCTCTACGCATTGATCGCGCTCGGCTTCGTGCTGATCTACAAATCCTCGCGCATCTTCAACTTCGCGCAGGGCATCATGGTGGTGTTCGCCGCACTGACGCTGGTCGGCCTGCACGAGAAGGGGGTGCCGGCGCTTCTCGCCCTGCCGCTGACGCTGCTGGTCATGTATCTGCTCGCCGTGGTCGTCGAGCGCGTCGTGTTGCGCCCGCTGATAAACCAGCCCGACATGATCCTGTTCATGGCGACAATCGGGATCACCCTCTTCCTGATCGGGCTCGGCGAAATCATCTTCGGCGGCGAGAACAAGGTGATGATCACCGAGGCGCTCCATATTCCGACCGGCAGTTTCGAGTTCGAACCCTTCGGCGGTTTCGTGTCGATCGAGCAGAAGGATCTGACCGCGGTTGTCGGCGCCGGGGTGCTGGTTGCCGTTCTGCTGCTTTTTCTCAACAAGTCGCGGGTCGGCCGCGCCATCCGCGCGCTGGGCGACGACCACCAGGCGGCGCTGTCGGTCGGCATATCGCTGTCGACCATCTGGGTCATCGTATGGTTCATCGCCGGCGTCATAGCGCTCGCCACAGGCATCGTCTGGGGTGCGCGCGCCGGGGTTTCGTTTGCGCTCGAGGTCATCGCCTACAAGGCTTTGCCCGTGCTGATGCTTGGTGGCCTCGATTCGGTTACCGGCGCGATTGTCGGGGGGCTCGCCATCGGCATTATGGAAAAACTGTTCGAGATCTACTGGGGTCAGCCGCTGCTGGGCGGCAACACCGAATCCTGGTTCGCTTTCGTTCTGGCGCTGATCGTGCTGTTGTTCCGGCCCCAGGGCCTGTTCGGCGAACGCATCATCGAGAGGGTTTGAGCATGACGCACAGATCAAGGATCGGCGGGATCTGCATCTACGCCCAGAGTGACGATTTCCCCGGTGCGGCGGCGGAGCGGTCCTAGCATGCTCTACCGCACCGCCGGCCAGTTCAAGACGTCCTATGCCGCCGACCACGCGCTGTTTCCGGTCCGGCAGGATGCATGGCTGCTGGGCGTCATCCTGCTCTTTGCCTTCGTCATCTTTCCGATGACGGCGAGCGAGTTCACCTTCAAGGCCTTGCTTACCCCGGTGCTCGTCTATTCGCTTGCGGCGCTCGGCCTCAACATCCTGACCGGCTATGCCGGCCAGTTGTCGCTCGGCACAGGCGCCTTCATGGGCGTCGGGGCCTATGCCTGCTTCAAGCTGATCACGATCTTTCCCGAGATGAACGTGCTGGTGGCCATCCTGCTGTCGGGCTTCTTCTCGGCCGCCATCGGCGTCGCCTTCGGTCTGCCGTCGCTGCGCATCAAGGGCTTCTACCTCGCCATAGCGACACTCGCCGCGCAGTTCTTTCTTGTCTGGCTGTTCGAGAAATGGGCCTGGCTGTGCAACTACAGTTCCTCCGGGTCCATCCAGGTTCCGACCGTCGAGATGTTCGGCACGCCGGTCTTCGGTCCGAATGCGCTGGCCATTGTCCAGTACTACTTCGTGCTTGCCGTGGTCACACTGATCACTGCCGCGGCGATCAACGTCACGCGCGGCCGCATCGGCCGCATCTGGAAGGCCGTGCGCGACATGGACATTGCCGCCGAACTTGTCGGCATCAACCTGATGAAGGCCAAGCTCTCGGCTTTCGCGGTTTCTTCCTATGTCGTCGGGGTGGCCGGCGCACTGTTCGTTTTCCTGTGGCGTGGCGCCGCTGAACCGGTGGCGTTCGATATCGCCCTTTCGTTCCGGGTCCTGTTCATCGCCATCATCGGCGGGCTGGGCTCCGTGCTCGGCAATTTTCTGGGCGCTATCCTGATCGTGGCGCTGCCAGTCCTTCTCAACACCCTGCCGGCCATATTGGGCTTGCCGATCAGTTCGGCGATGGTCGAACATCTCAACACGATGATCGTCGGCGCGCTGATCATCGCGATCCTGGTCATCGAGCCGCACGGATTGGCGCGGTTCTGGGAAATCGTAAGGGAAAAGCTGATCATGTGGCCATTCCCGCATTGAGGCGCCGATGCTCCCTACGGGTCGCGGGTTCGGGCTGAGCCGCCCGGTCCCGCCAGTCAAACAAAACAGTGGAGGAAGTGACATGAAAAGACGGTTTACCACCAACTTGCTTTCAGCGGCCATAGCGGCGGCGTGCATGGCTGCGGCAGCGCCGGCCATGGCGGAGGACAGTGTCAGCCTGCCCAACCTGTCCTACCGGACTGGTCCCTTCGCGGCGACCGGCATACCGCTGATGGACGGACAGCGGGACTACATGGCGATGCTCAACGAACGCGATGGCGGCGTAAACGGCGTCCATCTCGCCTACGAGGAGTGCGAAACCGGCTACTCGACCGAAAAAGGCGTCGAGTGCTACGAAAAGACCAAGGCGACCGGCATCATCACGCAGCCATGGTCGACCGGC
>JBKJRE010000151.1:0-4465 GCA_046594775.1 Rhizobiaceae bacterium
GCCAGCATATCGGCAGTATCGACGTCTATCCCTTTCTGCACCGCCTCTTCCGAGTAGATGTCGAAGCCGAGTTCCATCAATGTCTCGGACCGGATCACGGTGGTGGGCGAGCGTTGCACCATGGTGACGTCGACGCCCGCTTCCCAAAGGTCGACCGAAATGTCATGGCCGGAGCTGGCGGCACCGATGACGACGGCTTTTTTGCCGCGATATTGCGATCCCTCCTGATACTGGCTGGAGTGGATGATCTCGCCCTTGAATTCGGCAGCGCCATCGAAGTCGATGAATTTGGGCGGGCCGTAAGCGCCGGTCGCGAACACCAGTTGCGCCGGATGCACCGCCACCGGTTTGCCGTCGCGCACCAGATCTACAGTCCAGCGCTTTCCATCCGGGTGGAACTTTGCCGAGACGCATTCGGTGCCGCCCCAATAGGTCAGTTCCATAAGCTTGGCGTAGGATTCGAGCCAATCGCCCATCTTGTCCTTGGGTGTGAATACGGGCCAGTGATCGGGGAAGGGTATATAGGGCAGGTGATCGTACCAGACGGGGTCGTGCAGAACGAGGGAACGGTACCGGTTGCGCCAGGAATCGCCGGCCCGCTCATTCTTCTCGACGATCACGGTGGGCACGCCGATCAATTTGAGGCGAGCGCCCAGCATGATGCCGCCCTGGCCGCCGCCAATGATCAGGCAATAGGGATCCGAAGAGCCTTCCGCGAATGCAGCTTCTTCGCGGGCACGGCGCTCCAACCAGGTTTCCCGTTTGCGATCGGCGCGATGGACGATCCCTTTGGGGCGGGTAGGCCCGGACGCTTCCTCGAAACCGTCGAGAGACTGCAGGGTGGTCAGGATCGTTCGGCACTTGCCGCCGACGAGCGTAAAGATGCCGCGCCCTTGCCCGACCGCGGTCGTGAAGCTGAACCACGCCTGGATCGTGTCCTTGTGCGATCCGGATGCGCTGGAAACCTGCCATGCCGCTGGCCGGGCTGTCGCAAGCGTCGCACGAAGCATGTCGGCGATGGCGGGCTTTCCTTCCAGCGTCTTTATGTTCCAGGTGAAGGCGACCAAGTCGCGCCAGTAGCAATCCTCGACGAAGAGATCGAGCGCCGCGTCGACGTCGACATTGTCCAGAGTGTCGCCGAGCATGGCGAGCCAGGCCGCTGCCACTGCTGCGGGGGAGGGGTCGTGCATTTAAGCTACTCCAGATCCGGGCGGCGGTCGCCGCCGCGAGTTTCAGTCTGGCAACTCGGGGCGCCGCGCAAGCTCAGTCGCCCAACGGCTCCAGAACCTTGCCTTTGCGGTGATTGAGCACCGTGTACTTGATCCTGCGCAGCGTCTCGCGCGCACCCGGTTCAAGCCGGTAACCGACCGCAGTGGAAACGAGGTCGATGATGGCCAAAAAGGCATAGCGCGAGGCGGTCGGCTTCAGGACGTCCTGATATTCCGGCACATCGACGGTGAGCGCCAGATCGGCCACCGCCGCAAGATCGCTATCTGGCGCAGTGATGGCGATTGCCCTGGCGCGATAATGCTTGGCAAGCGCGGTCGCCTCGATCACTTCCTGCGTCCGCCCCGTGCCCGAAATAGCAATAACAAGATCGTTGGGCTTCAGCGTCGAGGCGATCATCTTCATGACGTATGGGTCGGAATAGGCCGAGACCACGACGCCATAACGAAACAGCCGATTCTGCGTTTCCTGCGACAGCGCGCTGGAACTGCCGCCAAGGCCGAACACGACCACCTGATGGGCGCTTGCCACCATCTCGGCGGCGGCAACGATGTCCTTTGGGTCGATGCTTCGCTCGACAGCGCTCAGCGCGTTCCGCGCCTCGCCGAACACCACGTTCCACAGCGGCGAGCCATTCTTCTCGTTGGGCTCTGGAGGCTCGGCAGGCGAAAGATAAAGTCGGCCAACCACAACGCTCTGAGCCAGCTTGAGCTTGAAGTCACGAACGCCGTCGCAACCGATTGCCCGGCAAAAGCGGGTGACTGTAGGCTCGCTTACATCGGCGCGCTTGGCGATTTCCGCATTCGACGCGTCGACCGAAAACGTCACGTCGACCAGCACCACGTCGGCGACCCGCCGCTCGGCCGGACGAAGCTCACCGTAGGAATCCTTGATCTGGGAAAGGATGTCGGGGATCGGCTTGGCATAGGCTTCGCCGGCTGCATCGTCGTGCCTTGGTCTGCGTGCGTTTGGCGCGCGGGCTTCTCGATCGAATTCGACTTCCATTGTTTCTGCCCAGTCTGTGTCGTGGGATCGCAGCACGTTCAGCCCAGAATGTAGGAAAGTTACACACGAAGCAAGCATCAAAAGGCCTTGCGATACTGTGTTTGGACCGAAAGCCCGAGATATAATCCCGACCGCTTGACTCGGAAAGTCGGATAGTTACAAACTGCTGGTGAGCGGCTCCAGCCTGATCAAGGCCGCTCCACCGTCTGCAAGGGTAGCGCGAGGGACCATGACGGCAGGCCATTCCAAGCAACCTAAACTGGGAGTCCGGGGCGCTACCAAGGTGTACAACACCCGGTCGGGCGACCTTCTGGCGATTGACCGCTGTTCGCTCGACATCATGGAAGGCGAGATCGTCTCGATCGTCGGGCCGTCCGGTTGCGGCAAGACCACTCTTCTCTGGTCGATGTCGGGGCTGCACGGTCTGTCCGCCGGCGAAGTGCTTCTGGATGGCGTGCCCGTTTCCGGTCCGAATCCCGATATCAGCATGGTGTTCCAGGATCCCAATCTCCTGCCATGGCGCAATCTCGACGCCAACATCAACTTCCCGTTCGAGATCAAGGGGACCAGGCCGGACCCGATCTGGATCGACGAACTTCTCAACCGCGTCGGTCTCGAAGACTTCGGCGGCCGGTTCCCACGCGAGCTATCCGGCGGCATGCAGCAGCGCGCCGCACTGGTCAGGGCTCTTTCCTTCAAGCCTTCGGTCCTGCTGATGGACGAGCCATTTGGCGCCCTCGATGCCTTTACGCGCGAGGAAATGAACCGCTTGGTAGAAGAAATCTGGCTCGATACGAGAACCACCATCGTTCTCATCACCCACTCGATCGAAGAGGCGATTTTCCTGTCGGACCGCGTGGTTGTGCTCAGCCCGCGCCCGGGTCGTGTCGCCAACATTCATCACGTTCCGTTTTCCCGCCCGCGCTCGCTTGAGATCATGTCGACGAAGGAGGTCTTCGACCTGACCAACGCGATCAAGCGGGAGATCGTGGGAACGCAGCAGAGCCGCTATCCGGCCGCGTCCGCCCGGCAGCTCCCAGCCCAGTGAGGACATTGTGAGCGAAACCGACGCAATCCCGGTATTCAAGGCCAAGGCACACGGCGGTAGCGAGGTCGGCATCACCAACATGTCCGCCCTGACGTCTGGCCCCGGCATCAAGTCGATGGGCGAGGTGCTTGCGGTTATTCTCGTTGCTGTCATTGTCATCGGTGGCATGGAACTGGCGCTCAATATCTTCGACGTGCCGCAATATGTGCTTCCCAAGCCGAGCGAGATCGCCGTTGCGCTGGTCTTCGATTTCCATTTCATCGCCCCGCATCTAGGCCACACGCTGGTCGAACTGTTTGGCGGCTTTGCCATAGGTGCATCGGTCGGTCTGATCCTCGCGGGGGTAATCACCCAGTTTCCGTTCGCCGAGAAAATCGTCACTCCCTACATTCTGCTTCTCGTCACGACGCCGATGCTTGCGCTGGTGCCGCTGCTGATACTCAGGTTCGGTTTCGGCTATGAGCCGCGCATCATAGCGGTCGCGTTGGCCTCCGGGCCGATGGTCATGATCAACGCTGCGACAGGGTTTCGGCGCGTCGACCAGGGCAAGATTGCGCTCGCCCGATCCTATGGCGCCTCGACGCTGCAGATTTTCTGGAAAATACGCGCCCCCATGGCGCTGCCGATGATCTTCGTCGGCCTGATGGTTGGTTCGATATTCGGGCTGCTTACTGCCGTGGGCGCCGAGATGGTCGGCGGAGGTTTCGGGCTGGGCAACCGGCTGACTTCATATTCGTCGATGATCCAGATGCCGCAATTCTTCGCGGTGGTTCTGATCCTCTCAATATTGGGCATCCTCATCTACGTGCTCTTTTTCCTGCTCGGGAAAAGATACGCGAGCTGGGAGGCCTGACTGAAGACCTGTTGCCGGGAGGAATTGGCACCAGGAGAGGAACTATCTGAACGTCCAACAGAAAAGGGGAATAGCCATGAGCAAAAACTTAATGTCCGGCGGGCTGAGCCGCCGCACCTTCCTCCAGGTTTCCGCAGCCGGCGTCGTCAGCGCCACCACGCTGGGCGCACGCAGCGCCAGCGCTGAGCCCTATTCCAAGTTCACGTGGATCTCGCCGCGCGGCACGCTCGAAGTGCTTGACGACTATCCGTACTGGATCGGCAAGAAGATGGGCTATTTCGACGATCTTGGCGTCGAAGCCGACATGCAGCCCGGCCCGTCCGACGGCACGG
>JBKJRE010000092.1:0-3016 GCA_046594775.1 Rhizobiaceae bacterium
CTTTTCAGTTCGGGGTGATATTGCACGCCGATGAACCAGGGATGGTCGGCATATTCCACGGTTTCCGGAAGAACCCCATCCGGCGACATGCCTGCGAAAACCAGGCCGCAACTCTCCAGCCGCTCCTTGTAGTCGACATTGACCTCGTAGCGATGCCGGTGGCGCTCTGAAATGGTCTGGTCACCGTAAATCTCGGCAATTTTTGAACCCGGCGCCAGATGCGCCTCGTAGGCGCCGAGCCGCATCGTGCCGCCGAGGTCTCCAGTCTGGCGGCGCTTCTCGAGCATGTTGCCCTTCAGCCATTCAGTCATCAGTCCGACAACAGGCTCGGCTGTTGGACCGAATTCGCTAGATGACGCGGCACCGATCTCGGCAAGCGAGCGCGCCGCCTCTATGCAGGCCATCTGCATGCCAAAACAGATGCCGAAATACGGCACCTTGCGCTCACGGGCAAATTTCGCCGCGAGGATCTTGCCTTCGGCGCCCCGTTCGCCAAACCCGCCGGGAACGAGAATTCCGTGGACCTTTTCGAGCCAGGGGGACGGGTCCTCCTTCTCGAATATCTCGCTCTCGATCCATTCAAGCTTCACTTTGACCCGGTTGGCCATTCCGCCATGCGACAAAGCCTCGATCAGGGATTTGTAAGCGTCCTTGAGGCCGGTGTATTTGCCGACGACGGCGATAGTAACCTCGCCTTCCGGATTATGGATCAGAGACGAAACTCGCTGCCATGCCTCCATGCGAGGCTTGGGCGCCGGCTCGATGCCGAAGGCCGCGAGAACCTCGGAATCCAGACCTTCGCGATGATAGGCCAGCGGTACGTCGTAGATGTGCGGCACGTCCAGGGCCTGGATCACGGCACTCTCCCGTACGTTGCAGAACAGCGAAAGCTTGCGCCGTTCTTCCTTGGGAATGGCACGGTCTGCACGGACGAGCAGGATGTCGGGCGCTATGCCGATCGAACGCAGTTCCTTGACCGAATGCTGCGTCGGCTTGGTCTTCAACTCGCCGGCAGTCGGAATGTACGGCATTAGCGTCAGGTGGACATAGACAGCGTTGTTGCGGGGCAGATCGTTGCCGAGTTGCCGGATCGCTTCGAGAAAGGGCATTGCCTCGATGTCGCCGACAGTCCCGCCAATTTCGCAAAGCACGAAATCGAAGTCGTCATTGCCTTCTACAACGAAGTTCTTGATCTCGTCAGTGACGTGGGGAATGACCTGAACGGTCGCGCCGAGATAGTCGCCACGCCGCTCTTTCTCAATGATGTTCTTGTAAATGCGCCCGGTGGTGATGTTGTCGTGGTTATTGGCGGAACGGCCCGTGAAGCGCTCATAGTGCCCGAGATCCAGATCGGTCTCCGCACCATCATCGGTCACGAAGACCTCGCCGTGCTGGTAGGGCGACATCGTGCCGGGATCGACATTTAGATAAGGGTCGAGCTTCTTGATACGGGCGCGGTAGCCGCGCGCCTGCAACAGCGCGCCGAGCGCCGCTGCTGCAATGCCTTTTCCAAGCGAGGAGACCACGCCGCCGGTTATGAATACATATCGCGCCATGGGATTCATCGCTTAACGCCGCCGGATTGATTCCACCAGCGAAAAAAGTCCTGCCAGGCGGATTTCCACCTGCAATACGAAACGCGCTCCTGACAAGGAAAGGCCGACGCCGGTATGACCCGCGTCGGCCTGTTCATCACGCCTGAACTGCGATCAGAGAACCACGACCTGCGTGCCGACCGGAACGCGGCGATAAAGATCCATGACATGGTCGTTGATCATGCGAAAGCAGCCGTTCGACGAGTCGGTACCGATCGATTCAGGGGCAATCGTACCGTGAATGCGCAGGTGGGTATCCTTGCCATTCTCGTAGAGATAGATAGCCCGGGCGCCCAGCGGATTTTGACCGCCGCCCGGCATGCCGTCAGCATACTTTCCGTACTTGGCAGGGTCGCGCACCTGCATTTCCTTGGTCGGAATCCAGCGTGGCCATTCCTGCTTGTCGCCAACCTTCACCGCACCCTTGTACTGCAACCCGTCCTTCCCGACAGCGATCACATAGCGCCTCGCCTGATTCGATCCTTCGACCAGATAGAGGTAGTGCGACGCAGTGTCGATGACGATCGTTCCTCGCGGATAGCCGGAAAACTGTACCGTTTGCGGTACGAATTCAGGCTTTACCTTGAAAGTCTTCTTGGTTTCCTTCAGTTCAAGCGCCGCGTCAAGCGCACGCGTCTCGGGCAGCATTGCCTGCTTTTGGAGAACCGGCCTTCCGCCAAAAAGGCTTGAAAAAAGCGAGGTCTGCTTCGGGGGAGCAGTCACCGCAGCCTCGCTGCGCAACTCGCCATTGTTGCCGGTCTGGACGACTTCCATGGAAGCCAGTCGCGAGATTTCCGCCTGACGGGCCGCTTCAGCGGCCTGCGCTGCAGCGATGCGACGCTCTTCCTCGGCGCGCAACTTTGCTTGACGCTGATCTTCCTTGGCCTTGGCTCTGGCTTCCAGCAACAGCTTGCGCTCCTCCGCGGCCTTCGCCTTCGCGATCTTTCGCTCCTCGGCAGCTTTGGCGCTGGCAATCTTGCGTTCTTCGGCAGCCTTGGCCCGGGCAATGTTCTTTTCCGCGTCCGCCTTTTTCTTGGCAGCGAGCTTCTTTTCCCGGTCGGCCTTGGCCAGAGCGAGCTTCTTTTCCTTCTCTGCCTTTGCCTTGGCCTCCAACTTCTTTTGCTTATCGGCCTTGGCCTTGGCGGCCAGCTTCTCCTTCTCCTTGGCCTTTGCGTCGGCCTCCAGCTTCTTCTTTTTGAGCGCCTCGGCGTCGGCCTTGGATACTGCAACAGAAACGACATCAGCCGTCGGAGACACAAGAAAAGCGGGCTGCGCGATCGGCTGCGGAGCGCCCATTGCCGGTGCATTTATCGCGAAGCCGGCACAAAGACCCAGAAATACGAGAAGTCGAAGGTTCATCATATCGATCCCGAAGGAGTGAGGGCTAGACAATGTGGCGCGAGCAGATTTTTTCCGCAAAC
>JBKJRE010000394.1:0-7703 GCA_046594775.1 Rhizobiaceae bacterium
TATCGCGGCCAGAACTGCCAGTTCAAAGGCATTCATGACAGCGAGCGCGAGGGCATCGTCATCATCCACCAGGAACTCGCGCTGGTGCCCTTGCTGTCGATCGCCGAGAATATTTTCCTCGGCAACGAGCAGGCCAGGTTTGGCATCATCGACTGGAACCTTGTGCGCACGAAAGCTGCAGCGCTGCTGAAAAAGGTGGGACTGAGGGACGACCCTGACACGCTGATCACCAACATCGGCGTCGGCAAGCAGCAACTTGTGGAGATCGCCAAAGCGCTCTCGAAGAAGGTTCAACTGCTGATACTCGACGAGCCGACAGCGAGCCTGAGCGAGAAGGACAGCGACGCGTTGTTGGCGCTGCTCAGGGAGTTCAAGTCTCAGGGCATCTCCTCCATTCTGATTTCGCACAAGCTCAACGAAGTCAGCAAGGTGGCCGACCGCATCACGATTCTGCGCGACGGCCAGACGATCGAGACGCTCGATCCCGAGGATATCAGCGAGAGCCGGATCATCGCCTCGATGGTGGGGCGACCGCTCGAGGACCGGTTTCCGACACGCACGCCGGATATCGGCGAAACGATTTTCGAGGTGAAGAACTGGTCGGTTTTTGACCCGCTACACTCGGACCGCCAGGTAATCAAGGGCGTCGACATCAACGTTCGCAAAGGCGAGGTGGTTGGGATCGCCGGCCTGATGGGCGCCGGGCGCACCGAGTTTGCCATGAGCGTGTTCGGCAGGAGCTACGGCAAGCGCATATCCGGAGACGTACTTCTGCACGGCAAGAAGATCGATGCATCGACGGTTGGGCGCGCGGTGAAGCACGGCATCGCCTACGCAACGGAAGATCGCAAGACCTACGGCCTCAATCTGATCGACCACATCAAGCACAATATATCGATCGCCAATCTGCAGGGGATTTCGACGGCAGCGGTCATCGACGACATGCGCGAGCTAAACGTCGCCAATGACTATCGTAAAAAGACCAATATAAGGTCGTCGAGCGTCTATCAGACCACGGGCAATCTTTCGGGCGGCAATCAGCAGAAGGTTGTGCTGTCGAAATGGCTCTTTGCCGACCCGGACGTGCTTATCCTCGACGAGCCGACCCGCGGCATCGATGTCGGTGCGAAATACGAGATATATACGATCATCAATCGCTTGGCTGGCGAAGGCAAAGCCATCCTTGTCATCTCCTCCGAAATGCCCGAGCTTCTGGGCATCTGTGACAGGATTTATGTGATGAACGAGGGACGCATTGTCGGCGAAATGGATGCTGCGGAAGCCTCGCAGGAGAACATCATGCGCGCCATCGTCCGCGCCGAGGGAAGCATATCATCATGACGACACAAACGGCAGCAACCGCGATCAATCCGGCAAAAGCGTCGGCCCAGTCGGCGCTGAAGGAAAACCTTCGCGATTATGGCCTTGTGCTGGCCCTGATCGCGATCATGGCATTCTTTCAGTGGCAGACGTCCGGGGTTCTGTTCAAGCCGGTAAACCTGACAAATCTGGTTCTGCAGAACTCCTATATCATCATCATGGCGCTCGGCATGTTGCTGGTCATCGTGTCGGGTCACATCGACCTGTCGGTCGGCTCGGTATCGGGTTTTGTCGGCGCGGTCGCAGCAGTGCTGATGGTCCAGTACAACATGAATCCATTGCTGGCGGGCGTGATCTGCGTGCTCGTCGGGGGGGTTATCGGCGCGAGCCAGGGCTACTGGATCGCCTATATGAAGATACCCGCCTTCATCGTCACGCTGGCGGGCATGCTGGTGTTCAAGGGGCTGGCGCTGTGGCTGCTTGGCGGTCGCTCCGTCGGGCCTTTCCCGGCCGAATTCCAGCTGCTCAGCGCGGGTTTCATCCCCGACATCATCGGGCCGCTTACCATTGCCGGCGTGAAGCTGCATTCTACGACGCTGCTGATCGGCCTGGTCATCGTCGCAGCAATGCTGTTCTTCGCGCTGCGCAGCCGGCGCAACCGCGAAAGCCACGGCTATGAAGCAGAACCGTTCATCCTGTTCGCAATCAAGAACGTGTTGATCTCGGGCATTGTCCTGTTCCTGATCTACATGATGGCGTCCTACAAGGGCCTGCCGAATGTGCTGATCGTCATGGGTGTTCTGATCGCAATCTTCGTCTTCATCACCAAGCGCATGACCATCGGCCGGCGTATCTACGCCATGGGCGGCAACCTGAAAGCGGCATCGCTGTCGGGCATCAAGACCGAGCGGCTGACCTTCACGGTGTTCGTGATCATGGGCATGCTGGCGGCGCTGGCCGGGTTGATCTTTGCCGCACGGCTGAACACGGCGACGCCAAAGGCCGGACTCGGCTTCGAACTCGACGTCATCGCGGCGGTGTTCATTGGCGGCGCGTCCGCCATGGGTGGGGTCGGGCAGGTGGCGGGCGCGGTCATCGGCGCATTCATCATGGGCGTCATGAACAACGGCATGTCGATCATGGGCGTCAACATCGACTGGCAACAGGTGATCAAGGGCCTGGTGCTGCTCGGCGCCGTGGTCTTCGATGTCTACAACAAGAACAAGGCCTAGGGCCGGATCAGGATTTTGAGTTAGCCGCCAAAGCGCCGCCGGCTTCGGCAGGCAAGGCGGCCAACCAAGGCCTCTCAATCCGGCACGTGGCTGATATCGGAACGGGAGTTCGTCTCGCCGCACAATCGGTTTGCGCGGCAGGGAGGGCTTTGCGCTGAACAGCGGCTGCCAAAGCCAGCGGTAAACGACGCGAGGAGGAAAACATGCTGATTTCGCAGGTGGTCGACGGATCCGACATGATCCAGGTGGTGGCGCGGACTCCGAACGGCACACGGATCGTCAACGGCGCCAAAAGTGTCTATTCGCTGGCGCTTGAGGCAGCCCGGGCCGGGATCGGCCTCGTTGCGCTGATCGAACGCAAGGGATTCGGCAAGGCCGTCGATCTTGATGCGGCATACCGTCAGGGAAGGCTGATCTCGCCGATCAATCATCCGGACGCCGCGCATCTTCATTTGACGGGCACCGGCCTGACGCATCTTGGCTCGGCTGCAACGCGAGACGCCATGCACAAGAAGCTCAGCGCCGATGGCGCCGAGGCACTGACCGATTCCATGAAAATGTTCCAGATGGGACTGGAGGGCGGCAAGCCTGCTGACGGCAATTCAGGCGTGCAGCCAGAATGGTTCTACAAGGGCAACGGCTTTATGGTCGTGGCGCCCGGCGGGCCGCTGATGTCACCTGATTTTGCCATGGATGCCGGTGAGGAGCCCGAGATCGCAGGCATCTATGTCATCGGCGATGACGGCTCGCCTTTGCGCGTCGGATTTGCGCTCTCGAACGAATTTTCCGATCACGTCACCGAGCGCGTCAACTATCTCTATCTCGCCCACTCGAAGCTGCGAAACGCCTCGTTCGGCCCGGAAATCCTGGTTGGCGACCTGCCTGCCGACATCAGGGGAACGTCCCGCATCAATCGCGGCGACAAGACGGTCTGGGAGAAGCCCTTCCTTTCCGGCGAATCCAACATGTCACACACCATCGCCAATCTCGAGCATCACCACTTCAAATATCGCGTTTTCAGACAGCCAGGCGATGTACACATACACATGTTCGGGACGGCGACCCTGTCCTTCGCGGACGGCATCAAGACGCAAGACGGAGACGTGTTCGAGATTGCGGCGCCGGACTTCGGCCTGCCGCTCAGAAATGCGCTCCAGATCGAGGAGCCCGTCGCGGTAGCGGTACGCGCGCTTTAGCCTTGGCCTGGCCATGCAGAGCGGCTCGCGACGCCAGACCACGCAGTCGTGACTGGAGCCGACGCCACTTGAGGGCTATAGGCATCCCCGTCGAGGCTGACAATCGAGTTGTGAATGGCACTGGATATCGGTTATACGAGCGCCGTTGGCGCAGGGGCGATCTCCTTCCTGTCGCCTTGCGTGCTGCCATTGGTGCCGCCCTATTTGTGCTACATGGCTGGAGTTTCGGTCGACGATTTTCGCGCTGATGGCGAGTTCGCTGCGCGGGCCGGCGCACGCAGGGCGCTTCTGGCCTCCTCACTTGCCTTCGTGCTCGGCTTCAGCACGGTTTTTGTTCTTCTCGGCGCCGGGGCATCCACAATCGGACATTTCCTGCGCGTCTGGCAAGAGCCTTTGGCCATGGCCGCAGGGGTGCTCATCATACTGATGGGATTGAACTTTCTCGGCGTCATCCGTATTCCGTTTCTGTCGCGCGAGGCGCGTTTCCAGAGCCGGGGAAAACCGGCGAGCGCGGTCGCTGCCTATGTCATGGGGCTGGCCTTCGCGTTCGGCTGGACACCCTGCATCGGTCCGGTGCTAGGACCGATACTGACGCTGGCGGGCGGTCGTGAAACAGTCGGGGAGGGCGCGCTTCTGCTGGCCGCCTATTCTCTCGGGCTTGGCATCCCGTTCCTGATCGCCGCGCTGTTTTCAGGCGCTTTCATGCGCTTCTTGCAAAAATTCAGCGTGCATCTTGGCCGCGTCGAAAAAGTTGTCGGCGCCCTGCTGGTCCTGGCCGGCATCCTCTTCCTGACGGGCGGCATCCAGACAGCGTCCTACTGGCTGCTTGAAACGTTTCCGGTGCTCGGCAATCTTGGCTGATCCCAGCCGGATTGGAGCAGCATGGATGCGGTGATAGAACTGCATCGATTCGCTCTGCCGCCGGGAAGCTGCCATGTCCTCCAGAACCTGCCTGTCGATCATCCTTGCCGCAGGCGAGGGCACGCGCATGAAAAGCGCGAAGCCGAAAGTTCTGCATGAAATAGCCGGCCTGCCGCTGGTCGGGCATGTCGTGGCAGCGGCAAGCTCCGCTGGCGGAACCGATGTCGCGCTCGTTGTTGGCCACCGCGCTGAGCTGGTTCGAAAGGCGGCCGAGCAATTTGCCGCTCCGCCGGAAGTTTTCGTGCAGGAGCAGCGTCTTGGAACCGGGCACGCGGTGCTTGCCGCGCGTGAGGCGATCGCGAGGGGTTATGACGACATTCTGGTGATGTTCGGCGACACGCCGCTGATCGAGCCCGAGGTCCTTTTGGACGCGCGCGCAAGACTGGCTGACGGGGCGGCTGTCGCGGTGGTCGGCTTTCGCCCGCTCGACCCCTCCGGTTACGGCCGGTTGATCGAGGTTGACGGCAAGCTGACCGCGATCCGCGAGGACAAGGACGCCTCGGATGCCGAGAAGCGTATTTCCTTCTGCAACGGCGGACTGATGGCGATTTCCGGCAAGCACGCTCTGGCGCTGCTGGACAAGGTCGGGAACGCCAATGCCAAAGGCGAATACTACCTGACCGACATTGTGGAGATCGCGGCCAACGCGGGACTGGATGTCGTGGCGACGGAGGCAAGCGCCGACAGCGTGCTCGGCATCAATAACCGTGCCGAGCTCGCCGAGAGCGAAGCGATCTGGCAGCAGCGCCGGCGGCGCTCGATGATGCTGTCAGGCGTGACCATGATCGCGCCCGAAACCGTGCATTTTTCGCACGATACCGAGGTCGGTCCGGACACGATCATCGAGCCCAACGTCTGGTTCGGCCCGGGCGTCAAGGTGGCGGGGGGTGCCCGGATCCACGGTTTCTGCCACATCGAAGGAGCGTCGATTGCAAGCGGTTGCGACGTTGGGCCTTTCGCGCGGCTCAGGCCGGGGGCGGACCTGCACGAGAAAGCAAAGGTCGGCAATTTCTGCGAGGTCAAGAAGGCGACGATCGAAAAGGGCGCCAAGGTCAACCATCTCACCTATATCGGCGATGCCCGTATCGGCGCGGGGGCGAATGTCGGGGCCGGGACAGTCACCTGCAACTATGACGGTTTTTCAAAATTCTTCACCGATATAGGCGAGGGCGCGTTCATCGGATCGAATTCGTCGCTGGTGGCCCCGGTGACGATCGGCAATGGGGCCTATATCGCTTCAGGAAGCGTCATTACCGAAAGCGTGCCGGACGATGCGCTGGCCTTTGGCCGGGCCCGGCAAAAGACGCTACCGGGCAAGGGCAAGGATCTGCGCGAACTGAGAGCCTCGGTCGCTGCCGCGAAAAAGTGAACTGTCCTGGTAACCTGTTTTCAATCGGCCTGTGCGATGCATGAGGCTGACACGGAACGAAACGCAAATTGACTTTCCAGCCGCAGCGGCGGTTCATAAACAGCCGTTGCCGCTCGCGGCCGGGGAATCAGGACAGAAGTAATGTGCGGAATAGTCGCTATTGTCGGCCACTCGCCGGTGGCGCCGCTGCTTGTCGAAGCGCTGAAGCGTCTCGAGTATCGTGGCTACGACTCGGCAGGCATTGCGACCGTCGAGCATGGAGAACTGGGGCGCCGCCGAGCGGAAGGCAAGCTGGTCAATCTGGAACGACGTCTGGCCAGCGAACCGCTCGCCGGGCTTATCGGTATCGGCCACACGCGCTGGGCAACGCATGGGGTCCCCAACGAGACCAACGCCCACCCGCATTTTTCCGACGGCGTGGCCATCGTCCACAACGGCATTATCGAGAATTTCGCAGAATTGCGCGACGAGCTGATGCGCGACGGATACATCTTCACCTCGCAGACAGATACGGAAGTCGTGGCGCATCTCGTGGGCCGCGAACTGGCGGCCGGTGCAGATCCAGCAAAGGCCGCGCAAAATGCTCTGAAGCGGCTGGAGGGCGCCTTCGCCCTTGCCATCATCTTTCAGCGGGACGAGGATTTGATCGTCGGTGCGCGCAACGGGCCGCCTTTGGCGGTCGGCCACGGCGATGGCGAGATGTTCCTCGGCTCCGACGCCATTGCGCTGGCGCCCTTTACCAGTTCGATCACCTATCTCGAAGATGGCGACTGGGTGGTGCTGCGCCGTAACGAGGTTGCCATCTTCGACATCGAAGGCAACAAGGTCGAGCGCAAGCGACAGCAGTCCCTCGGTACGAGTTTCATGGTCGACAAGGGAAACCACCGGCATTTCATGGAAAAGGAGATCCATGAACAGCCCGAAGTCATCGCGCATACGCTCGCTCACTATCTCGATTTCGCCAAGGGCGTCTCCAAACCGCTCGATCTGCCGTTTGACTTCGCGCAGATCGACCGGCTGGTCATCTCGGCCTGCGGAACGGCCTATCTGGCAGGGCTGGTCAGCAAATACTGGTTCGAGCGCCTGGCCAAGCTGCCCGTCGATGTCGATATCGCGTCGGAGTTCCGCTACCGCGAGGTGCCAATTTCAAACAGGAGCGCGGCCCTGTTTGTGTCGCAGTCCGGCGAGACGGCCGACACGCTTGCCTCCCTACGATACTGCCGAGCGGCGGGTGTGCCGATCGGCTCCATCGTCAATGTCCGCGAATCTACGATTTCGCGCGAATCGGACGTCACGCTGCCAACGCTTGCCGGCCCTGAAATCGGTGTTGCCTCGACAAAGGCGTTCACCTGCCAGCTTTCGGTACTCGCTGCGTTGGCCGTACGCGCAGCCAGTGCCAGGGGCGCTATAACTCAGGACAAGGAAAAGGCCCTCGTGCGTAGCCTATCCGAGGCCCCTCGCTTCGCCACGCAGGTGCTGAAACTCGACAGCCAGATCGAAAAGGTGGCGCGCGAACTCGCGCATTACAAGCACGTTCTCTATCTCGGCCGGGACACCAGCTATCCGCTTGCCATGGAGGGGGCGCTCAAGCTCAAGGAAATTTCCTACATCCATGCCGAGGGCTATGCCGCCGGCGAGATGAAGCACGGTCCCATGGCGCTGAGC